>CABSMN010000104.1 GCA_902478765.1 uncultured Collinsella sp. | reverse complement strand
GGCAGCGTCAGATGTGTATAAGAGACAGGAGCCGTAGTGCGCGGCGAGCTCCTCGTAGGCCGTGTTCAGGACCGGCTCCCCGGCCCTGGGGTGGGCGGTGACGCCGGTCCTCAGGTTGTCGGGGACGATGCAGGGCGTCGCGCCTCCCAGGAAGGAGAAGGCGTGCACGTGGCACAGCAGCCATGTATCCTGCTTCATGTCGAGCGTCGGCTCGACGTAGCTGTACCGGCTGAACGGGAGGCAGGCCACGAACAGGTACACCTTCCTGACCTCGCCGGTCGCGGGGTCCACGAGCCGCATCGTGGGCCCCGACCAGTCGACCTCCATGTTCCTGCCCGCCTTGTGCCCGACGCGGCTCACCACGTTGCGCGACACCGTGTACTGGCGGTAGCGCTTGCAGAACCTGTCGTAGGACATCGACGGCGCGCCGGCCTCCGCGCACCCGTCGGCATACTCCGCGTGCAGGAGCTTGAGCGTGACGCCGGTCCTCGCGAGCTCGCGGTGGACGCGTGCCCAGTCGGGGTCGGCGTGCACCGGCCCGGCGTCGCCCCTGCCGGGGAACAGCAGCGCGTAGGCGGCCTCCTCGGACATCCCCTCGACGTCCTCCCAGGAGACGCCCCGCTCCCTCGCGGCTTCCAGCACGGCCTGGACGCTGTGCTTCGAGACGTGGGCGGTGCGGGCGATCGCGTTCTGCGAAAGCCCGTTCACCGACCTCAGCCTCAGGACCTCCCTGGCCCTGATCCTTCTCGCCATGTGGAACCTCCTCGTTCTCTGGACTGCATGGCAGCCCGAGCGTAACGGGGATGCGCGGGAAGGCATTTAATGGCGGTGCCGAACGGCAATATTCGGTCGGGTGGGCGGCGGTGCTGATTCGCAATATAGGTGGTGTCGAAAGGGCCTAGGACTCACCTTTGGCGTTTCTCCGATTATCCAACCCATATTTGTGGCTCGAATTAGATTCGTCAACATATAGGCGACTGATCCAAATCCAATCAGGTTAATTGCTGCCATCGCCATTGGGGCTATGTTGGGCCAGTAGGTAAAAGAAATGTAAACCAGTGGAGAATGAAAAAGATATATTCCCATACTGTTTTTGCTAATCTTTTCGGTTAGTAGGTTTGCCTTTTGGGGGATGACACAATAAATTGATGCAAGCGCCATGCAAGTAAGGGCGGTGGAAGCAATGGGGGGCACCACTTGTTTTAGTAAGTTTACAAGGAATAATAGTATTAGGACTATTGATATGCTTTTACGCCTTTTATAGCTCTCGAACCATTTGTTTGCTTCCAAGTAGTGGATTGTTAGGCCAAGCGCAAACCATATTGCATTCGCTTCCGCCAAATTGATATATCTGTTCGCTGATGGTATTCCAAAATGGTAAAGATAAATTGAAGCGCCGAAAACTATCGGAACCTTAAAACTTGTTAGAGGGCTCTTTTCGAGTATTTGAAAGATGCACGACGTGGCTGCTGTAATGAAAAAAAGAGTCGGGAGAAACCAAAGGTGACCGTTGTCTTCGCCCAACAGAATTGATTTAAAGATGATGTGCGGTACAGTTAGGCCATTGTAATAGGGATACTTAACGAGCATCCTGATGGGGAAGAGCCAACATATTCCAATCATGATATAGGGGATAATTAAGCGTTGGGCTTTTTTAATGATCTGACTGATAAAATCGCTTGATCGATTCCAGCTCCATAAAAAACAAAAGCCAGACAACGAAAAGAACAAGGGCATCTGGATTCCGTTTATTAAGAATTTGAGATTATCCAACAGAATTGATTTTTGTTCAGTTGGATAATATCCCCACGCACTTGAATACAGAATAATGCTGTGGCCTAGGACTACAAGGAATATTGCAAGGGCCCTCACGTTCGTTATGTCGTCTCTACGGGTTGTGTCCTTGCGGTTGTTCATCAATTGCTTCTTTCGTTAATATTGAGAAGGATTAACTTAATAGAATATCAAACTCTTACTAACCGCTCGATTTATAACTATTTTCGATTGTAGAGGACGGATTATATGAAAGGCATCATCCTCGCAGGCGGGTCCGGCACGCGCCTGTACCCGCTCACGCTCGTGACCTCCAAGCAGCTGCTGCCGGTCTACGACAAGCCCATGATCTACTACCCGCTGTCCACCCTCATGCTGGCGGGCATCCGGGACATCCTGGTCATCTCCACGCCGACCGACCTGCCCAACTTCGAGCGCCTGCTCGGGGACGGCTCGCGCTACGGCGTGAACCTCTCCTACGCAGAGCAGCCGAGCCCCGACGGCCTGGCGCAGGCCTTCACCATCGGCGAAGGGTTCATCGCCGGCGAGCCGTGCGCCCTCGTGCTGGGCGACAACATCTTCTACGGCAACGGCCTGTCGCGCCACCTGACGCGCGCCGTCCAGAACGCAGAGTCGGGCCGCGCCACGGTCTTCGGCTACCACGTGGACGACCCCGAGCGCTTCGGCGTCGTGGAGTTCGACCGCGAGGGCCGCGCCGTCTCCATCGAGGAGAAGCCCGAGCACCCCAAGTCCAGCTACGCCGTCACCGGCCTGTACTTCTACCCGGGCGACGTGGCCGCCAAGGCGCATAGGGTCGAGCCCTCCGCCCGCGGCGAGCTGGAGATCACCACGCTCAACCAGATGTACCTGGAGGAGGGGACGCTGTCGGTGGTCACCCTCGGCCGCGGCTACGCGTGGCTGGACACCGGCACCATGGAGTCCCTCCACGAGGCAGCGGAGTTCGTCCGCGCCGTGGAGCACTCCCAGGACCTGCCCGTGTCCGTGCCCGAGGAGATCGCCTGGGAGAACGGCTGGATCACGACCGCCGGGCTGGAGGAGGCCGCGGGGGCCTACGGCAAGTCGGTCTACGGGCGGCACCTGAAGAAGGTCGCCGCCGGCGAGATCGTCAACAGCCCGCGCGAGTACTAATTGCCCGGTGAGAGGGGATGAGAGATGATCGACATTCTGGAGCGCGATGGCCTCTCCGTCGAGCTGCTCTCATCCCTTTCTTATTTATGTGCGTGAAGCTCGCTGTTATCCGATAGAGCTTCAGTACAATACCTTCTTTGATAGGCAGTTAAATAACTGACTTCACAAGTATTTGTATAAGAAGACCGTTGATTCGTCGATTGGTGCCTTCTTGCGAATGCGCTACGAGGCTGGTTTGATTCATGATGAAGCTGAGTTCAGAAGGGAGTTGGCTGATGCGCTATCTGGTTGCTAAGTGGTTTTCTAAGCAAGGTTCGCTGGTGATGGCCGTTAAACCAGGCAAGGAGCTTGTTGAGATGATGCGAAGAGTGCAGGGCCGTTTTGGCACTTCTGACCTTCAGCTCGTTACCATTAGTCGTCCTTCCGCATATGGCGAGTACGAACCGTTTGAGTTTGTCCATTCCGAAGAGCAGCTTGTGGCACGCCTTGAGCAGCAAGCTGCGTAAATAAGGAGAATAATGTCTGAGATCTTCGAACCCCACAACATCATCGTCACGGGCGGCTGCGGCTTCATCGGCAGCAACTTCGTGCACTACGTCGTGGACAACCACCCGGGCGTCCACGTCACCGTCCTGGATAAGCTGACCTACGCCGGCAACCCCGAGAACATCGCCGGGCTGCCCGAGGACAGGGTCGAGCTCGTCGTGGGCGACATCTGCGATGCCGAGCTGCTCGATAGGATCGTCCCCGGCCACGACGCGATCGTGCACTACGCCGCCGAGAGCCACAACGACAACTCCATCGCCGACCCGGAGCCGTTCCTGCGCACCAACGTGGAGGGCACCTTCCGCCTGCTGGAGGCCGTGAGGAAGCACGGCATCCGCTACCACCACGTCTCCACCGACGAGGTCTACGGCGACCTGGCGCTCGACGACCCGGCGAAGTTCACCGAGGAGACGCCGTACAGGCCGTCCTCGCCGTACAGCTCGACCAAGGCGAGCTCCGACATGCTCGTTCGCGCCTGGACCCGCACCTACGGCCTTCGCGCCACGATCTCCAACTGCTCCAACAACTACGGCCCCTACCAGCACGTGGAGAAGTTCATCCCCAGGCAGATCACGAACATCGTCGACGGCGTGCGCCCCAAGCTCTACGGCCGCGGCGAGAACGTCCGCGACTGGATCCACACCGAGGACCACTCCTCGGCCGTGTGGGACATCCTCACCAAGGGCCGCATGGGGGAGACCTACCTCATCGGCGCCGACGGCGAGAAGAACAACATCACCGTGCTGCGCATGATCCTCGAGGCCATGGGGCGCGACCCCGAGGACTTCGACTGGGTCGCCGACCGCCCCGGCCACGACCGCCGCTACGCCATCGACAGCACGAAGCTCCAGCGCGAGCTCGGCTGGAGGCCGGCCCACACCGACTTCGCCGAGGGGCTCAAGGCCACCATCGACTGGTACGTCGCCAACGAGTCCTGGTGGCGCCCGGCCAAGGAGGCCACCGAGGCCCGCTACCGCGCGCAGGGGCAGTAGGCCGAACCCCGGCGAACCGCACCGCGGGGCGTCCGCGCGGGGCCGCAGGGCATGGGGATGATCCTGCGTCCCCGTGCGGGCGCCCCCGGTTTCCCAACATCTTCGATAGGAGCTTTTCCCACATGGCAGACATCGCATTCGAGAAGGACCTCTCCGTGGCGGAGACCGGCATCGACGGCCTCAGGGTCGTCGACCTCGCCGTCCACGGCGACTCGCGCGGCTGGTTCAAGGAGAACTGGCAGCGCGCCAAGATGACCGCCCTGGGCATCCCCGACCTCAAGGTCGTCCAGAACAACATCTCCTACAACGACAGCCGCGGCGTCACCCGCGGCATCCACGCCGAGCCCTGGGACAAGTTCATCTCCGTGGCGCGCGGCAGCGTCTTCGGCGCCTGGGTGGACCTGCGCGAGGGCAGCGCCACCTACGGCAAGGTTTACACCTGCACACTCGACCCGTCCAAGGCCATCTACGTCCCGCGCGGCGTGGGCAACTCCTTCCAGGCCCTGGAGGACGGCACCGCCTACACCTACCTGGTGGACGCCCACTGGTCGCTCGAGCTGAAGAAGACCTACACCTTCGTGAACCTCGCCGACCCCGAGCTCGCCATCGAGTGGCCCATCCCGCTGGACCAGGCCACCGTCTCCGAGGCCGACCTCAACCACCCGTACCTCAAGGACGTCGTCCCGATGGCACCCAAGAGGACCCTCGTCACCGGCTGCAACGGCCAGCTGGGCCATGCGGTGCGCGAGCTGGCCGAGGAGCGCGGCGTCGCCAAGGACTTCGACTTCTGCGACATCGACACCTTCGACATGTCCGACCCGGAGGCCTATTCGCAGTACGACTGGTCGCTCTACGGCACCGTGATCAACTGCGGCGCCTACACGGCCGTGGATCTGTCTCTTATACACATCTCCGAGCCCACGAGACTACGCTGCATCT
>CABSMN010000103.1 GCA_902478765.1 uncultured Collinsella sp. | reverse complement strand
CCGAAAGCGGCGCATCCGCGTTGGCGAATCCGGCGCATCCGCGTTGGCGCGATTGACGAAAATACGTTGGTGAAAATGGTGAAAAGTATATTGACGCTAACAGCCGTCACCTGCCTGCCGGAGCGGAACCTCGAGAAGTCGCCGACCTCGGACGCGAAGGCGGCGGCGAGCACGAACCCGCACCCCTTGATGGACTGGAGCGCCTCGACCTCGGCCGAGAGGGGGCCCGCCGCGACGGCGGCCCTGTACTCGGCGAGGAGGGCCTCCCTTGCCTCGTCGGCCGCCTCGACCTCGTTCCTCAGCGCCGCCAGCGCCCGGATGCCGCCGTCGTCGGCGGGCCGCACCTTGTCGAGCCGCCTGAGGAAGCCGTACGTCCAGTACTTCCGGGGGTTTCCCGCCGGCGTCGTGCCGCCGTAGACGTAGCCCCGGCGGGCGAGGAACGCCAGGAGCCGCTGCTTCGCCGCCGCGAGCCTGGCGGTCGCCGCGTCGTGGGCGGCGGCGAGGTCCCTGAGCCCCTCGATCTCGGGGGACGGCACCCATACCGGGGTGACGTCGTGCGACAGTATCGCCTTGGCCATCCTGGCCGCGTCGTTGCGGTCGTTCTTGGACGAGAGGTCGGCCGCCGACCTCGGGACCTTGGAGACGGCCGCGGCGACGCAGTCGACGCCGAGGGCCGACAGCTCCCTCTGCGGCGCGAAGCCGAGGTAGCCGCTCTCGTAGGCGGCGAGCGACGGGCCCGGGAAGCCCGACATCCACTCCGCGACCTCGCCCCACGGGTTGCCGCGGAACCTCCTCGCCACGGCCTCGCCCGTCTCCGCGTCGAGCGCGCAGACGGTGGTGGACCTGAGGTGTACGTCCATTCCGAAGGCGGTAGAATATCTAGGCACGGGAGCCTCCCAACCTCGTTGCGGCGCGGCTGCGCCTCTGGCACTTCAACAACATTGTCGCAGCCCCGACCCGCGGTCACGAGCGGGGGCTCCTGTCGTTTCCGTGCCCTCGGATTGGGTCATAGTGTCTGTCCGTCCTCTACCTGCGGCGGTGACTTTGTTGACACTTAGAACATCGATGTAGTCATTGGGGACGTTCTTAAACGACTGCCCAACGGATATTGCGCACATGGCTCGTATAGCAGTCGTCTCTTTTATGTTTCCTTTAGCCGTCGCTGCCTAGGATGGGGGTTAGTCGGCAGGAAGGGAGTGCCTATATGGACGATGTGAGCGAGCGCGCAATTGAAGAGGAGATGCTCGATCAGTTCAATTACTTCGATGATGAGGACGAGGAATTGATCGATCGTCGCGAGCCGGCGTCGCTCGATGCTTTCGACCTTGTTGATGAAGAGCCCGACGAGGACGAGGTCGAATCGACGGAACCCCCACAGCCTTCGCGCCCCGATTCGCTATTCTCGAGAGTCCCTATGCACCACGGCGTTCGTGCCGGCGCGCTCCATATGAAAACTGATTGGCACCAGATCGTGACGGCAGGCGATGAGCTTGCCGTCGATGCGCCGCTCACCGATAAATCATCCATCATCTGCCGCACCGGCATGCTTATGCTGGCAAGCGGAACAGGTGCCTGGCGCGTGCGCGATACCATGAATCGTGTTGCTGCCGTACTCGGCGTCACGATTCACGTCGACCTGAGTCTTCTGTCGTTTGAGTGCACTTGCATCGAAGATGGCCACTGCTTTAACGAGGTTGTCAGCCTGCCCACAACGGGAGTCAATACCCATCGCATTTGGATGATGGAGAGTTTCCTCAAGGAAATCGAGACCTATGGTCGTCGCTTCACGGTACACGAGTATCACGAGATGCTCAGGACCGTTGAGAGCTCAAAGCCCGATTACTCTCCCTGGCAACAGGGCCTTGCGGCAGCCTGTGCTTGCGGCGCCTTCGTCTTTTTGCTCGGCGGCGGTCCTATCGAGATGGCCTGTGCATTCGTAGGCGCTGGTGTCGGCAACTTCGCTCGCTCCCATATTCTCAAGCAGGGTCTTGGCCAGTTTAGCGCGCTGACGACGGGCGTTGCGCTCGCTTGCGTTTCGTATCTGCTGGCATTGCTCGGCCTTGGCCAGGTCGTACCGGGGGCAATGTCGCACCAAGAAGGCTATATCGGCGCCATGCTCTTTGTGATTCCCGGCTTTCCCCTCATTACGGCAGGCCTCGACATCGCTAAGCTCGATATGCGAAGCGGCATTGAGCGTCTTTCGTATGCCGTGTCGATTATTGTGATGGCGACCCTTGTGGGCTGGATGGTTGCCGAGTGTGTGGGGCTGGCACCGGATGATTTTGCCCCGCTCGGGCTCTCACCGTTGGCTCTTACACTCTTGCGTGTGGTGATGAGCTTCGTCGGTGTATTTGGCTTCTCGGTTATGTTCAACAGCCCGGTAAAGATGGCCGCGGCGGCCGGTCTGATCGGCGCCGTGTCCAATACCTTGCGTCTGACCCTTGTCGATGCGCCGGCGCTGTTTCCCTTCCTGGGCCTGAGCTTAGGTATGCCTCCCGAGGCAGCAGCGTTTATCGGTGCGCTGGTATCGGGCCTGCTCGCGAGCTTAGCCGAAATCAAGCTCACCTACCCACGTATCGCCCTCACGGTGCCATCGATTGTCATTATGGTGCCGGGCTTGTATCTGTATCGCTCGATGTATTACATGTGCACCTTCGACACGGTCAATATGCTCGGCTGGTTTGTGCGTGCAGTGCTCATTGTGGCGTTTCTGCCCGTTGGCCTGGGCGTGGCGCGTACGCTCACCGACCCTCGCTGGCGCCACACCAGCTAATTGGTGCAAATGAAACTGATCCGCAAAACATGAACGTGGATAATCTCCCGTTTTTGGCCTGTTTACGGGCTCAAAACGGGAGATTATCCACGCTCGTGGAATGGGTGTCCGAAAATCCACGCTCGTTGGGCCGATGCAGACGCACCTGGCAATTCCTTTTTTGTAGACGTTGTCGAGCGGCTACGGGCAGGAAAGGTCCCAACGGTTAACATATACTCCATATGGGTAAAGAGACCAAAGCGCCGCCACGAGTGGCGCTTTGCGTTTGAAAAACTAGCTCGTCTAAGAGGAACTAGCATGTTAGACCGTTTTACCGATCGCGCGCGCAAGGTCATGTCCATGGCCAAGCAAGAGGCGCTCGATCTGCACTCAAATAAGGTGGGCACCGAGCACCTGCTGCTTGCGCTCGCTAAGGAGGACGAGGGTATTGCCGCCGAGGCACTGCGTTCGCTCGATATCTCCTACGATGACATCATGGATACCCTCAAAGAGGTCCAGACCACGGTTCCCGAGCCCAGCGAGGAGACCGAGGCGGCCAAGCTCGCCTTTACGCCGCTCGTCATCAGCGTGATGGAACGCTCCTTCCGCGTGGCACGCGAGAACAACCAGACCTACGTTTCGACCGAGCACTTGCTGATCGGCATCGTCGAAGAAGGCAACGGCATGGCCATGGACATCCTCATGCGCCTGGGCGTGTCGTCTGCCTCCATCAAAAAGGCTATCGAGAAACTCACCGCCAAGGACCAGGATAAGAAGCGCCCGCTCGCTGGCGCCGGTGCTGGTCGTCCCGGTACGGGCCTGCCGTTCTTTAGCGGCTCGGATACCTCCCAGCAAAGGGGGGGCGGTACCGATACACTTAAGCAGTTCGAGACCAACCTTACGCAGAAGGCGCGCGACGGTGAGCTCGATCCGGTGATCGGCCGCGAAAAGGAAGTCCAGCGTATGATGGAAATTCTTTCGCGTCGCACCAAGAACAACCCGCTCATCCTGGGCGATCCCGGCGTGGGCAAGACGGCCATCGTCGAGGGTCTGGCCCAGCAGATCGCCGCCGGCAACGTGCCCGAGAACCTCATGAACCAGAATATCTGGACGCTCGACCTGCCGGGTCTCGTTGCGGGCGCCAAGTATCGCGGTGAGTTCGAGGAGCGCCTCAAGAACGTGATCCAGGAGGCAACCGAGGCCGACGACGTCATCCTGTTTATCGATGAGATGCACACCATCATCGGTGCCGGTTCCGCCGAGGGCTCCATCGACGCGAGCTCCATGCTCAAGCCGGTGCTCGCGCGCGGCGCTTTCCAGATTATCGGTGCCACCACGGCCGAGGAGTTCCGCAAGTACCTTACCAAGGACCCGGCCTTCGAGCGTCGCTTCCAGACCATCGATGTCGAGGAGCCGAGTGTCGAGGACACCGTCAAGATTCTGACTGCGCTCAAGCCACGCTACGAGGAGCACCACCACGTGCGTTACACGCAGGGTGCCATCGAGGCCGCCGCGAACCTCTCCAACCGCTACATTCAGGATCGCTTCCTGCCCGATAAGGCCATCGACCTCATTGACGAGGCCGGTGCCCGCGCTCGCATCGCCGCGAATCGCGCACCCGAGCCGGTGCGCGAGGCCGAGCATCGCATCGAGGAGCTCAAGGCCGCCGCGCAGGAGGCCACCGAGAGCGACGACATGAACAAGGCTGCCGAGATCACCGAGCAGCAGAAGGCTGCCGAGATTGAACTCGCCGAGGCCAAGGCCGCCTGGACGGCCGAGCTCGACGCCAGCCCGCTCACCATCGACGTGAGTCAGATTGCCGACATCGTGTCCGTGACTTCGGGCGTGCCGGTGTCCTCGCTTACCGAGAGCGAGAGCCGTCGCCTGCTGCAGGCCGAAAGCGTACTCAAGACGCGCATCATCGGTCAGGATGAGGCTGTCGAGGCAGTTGCCAAGGCCGTGCGCCGCAGCCGCTCGCCGCTCAAGGATCCGCGTCGCCCCGGCGGCAGCTTTATCTTCCTGGGTCCCACCGGCACGGGCAAGACCGAGCTCGCCAAGACGCTCGCCGAGTACCTCTTTGGCAGCAAGGACGCACTCATCAGCTTCGACATGTCCGAGTTCGGTAGCGAGTTCGAGGTCTCCAAGCTCATCGGTAGCCCTCCGGGTTACGTCGGTCACGACGAGGGCGGCCAGCTCACCAAGGCCGTTCGTCGCCACCCGTACTCGGTCGTGCTGTTCGACGAGATCGAGAAGGCGCACCCCGATATCTTCAACATCCTGCTGCAGGTGCTGGAAGAGGGTCGTCTGACCGATAGCCAGGGCAAGACGGTCGACTTCCGCAACACGGTGATCATCATGACGTCCAACGTGGGCGCCCGCGAGATCGCACAGGATGCGAGCGTTGGCTTTGGCACCACCGGCGAGCAGGGTCTCACGTCGAATGAGATCCGCGGCCGCGCGATGGGCGAGCTCAAGCGCCTGTTCCGCCCCGAGCTGCTCAACCGTATCGACGACATTGTGGTGTTCCAGAAGCTCTCGGGCGAGAACTTGACCAAGATCGCGCACCTGCTGGTGGACGACCTGCGCCAGCGTCTGATCGCCAACGGCATGAACATCAAGCTCACCGATGCGGCCTATGACAAGATCTGTCTCTTATA
>CABSMN010000102.1 GCA_902478765.1 uncultured Collinsella sp. | reverse complement strand
GGCCACCGTGGAAGCTCATGCCGCCCTCGTTGGTGGCAAAGATCTCGAGCGGGTGAGTCCAATAGTAGCCATCGCCGTAAAAGACGACATAAAACAGGCGCGCGCCGATGATGAGACCAAAGACCGCGCCGACCACGACGCTCGTCAGGTCATCAATCGTAATGTCGAAGCCCCAACGACGCTGCGTGCGGTACATAACGACCGCCGTGAGCAGAGCGCCGACCACGTAGGCCAGGCCGTACCAGTAGATGGTGATGGGACCCGCCGAGATCGCGACGGGGTCAAGCATGTGGTAGAGGTCGTTGAGCATATCGATCCCCTGCTCCCTACATACAAATGCGGCCGCGGGCCTTGCGCTCGCAGCCGCATATCTGGGCGTAACGTCTATGCGGAGCGTACCGTCCGCAGCTTTCGCATCTTAGAACGGTGCGTACTCGTCGTACAGGTCCTCGGCCTCGCCGGAAGCATTGACCTGCTCGACGCGGGTAACGCCGGGCACGTGCTCCTTCAGGATGCGCTCGATACCCATGGAAAGGGTTAGCGAGCTCATGGGGCAGCCGGCGCAGGCGCCCTGCAGCTCCAGCTTGACGACGCCCTCGTCGTCGACGCCCACATACTCCATATCGCCGCCATCGGCCTGCAGGTTGGGGCGAATCTCTTCAAGAACCTTCTTAAGCAGCTCTTCGTTAACAGCCACAGGGGCTCCTTTCTCACAATAACGCGGGCGCGCCCGCGGACAGAAGCTATGTTACTACAGCCATGTACCCGCTCACGAGCCGTCCATGCGCGCAGACGCGACTTTCACGAGTAGTCAATTTGGGACGGGGCTCTTTGAGCTGCGTTCGTCGTCAGATGGCGACAACGCATATTACTGCTGAGCCTGTCCCCCGGTACCAATCTGAACATCGACGATGACCTGGCGGTAGCTGATGCCGCAGGAGTCGAGAATGCGGCGGCTGATACGGCCGTCATCGGTGTTGGCATACTTATTGTCCAGGTAGACGACCTCGCCCACGCCCACCTGCGCCAGGATCTTGGCGCAGTCGTGGCACGGGAACAGCGTGACGTAGACCGTGGAACCCTCGAGGTCTTTGAGCGAACCGCGGTAGTTGAGCACGGCGTTTGCCTCGGCATGCACCACGTAGTTGTGCTTATCCTGCAACGGGTCGTCGCTCGTGCCCCACGGGAAAAAGTCGTCGTTGAGCGCCGAGGGCGTGCCGTTGTAACCCACCGAAAGGATGCGGTGGTTGGTGTTGGCGATGCACGCGCCCACCTGCGTGTTGGGGTCCTTGCTGCGGCGCTGCGCGGCAATGGCCACGCTCATAAAGAACTCGTCCCAGCTAATGACGTCGCGGCGCTTGCCCGACACGGTTTGATGAAAATCGTCCGACATGGCAGACACCTCCGAAATCGCAATAGTTTGACCCATTGTAGCAGGTGAAAGGTAGGGGCGCTTATCCCACCAGCCCCCCGCCCTACGCGCGGCGGGGCTTTTGGTTGATGTGGTAGAGCTCGGCGAGACCCCGCAGCGTCAACGCGTCATCGACCGTCAGGCTATGGCCGACCAGCGCCGCGAGTGCCTCGGCATCGTCGCCGGTAATGACGATGGGCACATCACCCTCCCCCGCGGCCTTGGTCGCGCGCATCTCGGCAAGCACCATGTCGAGCATGCCGTCGATGCGGGCCACCTCGCCCAGAACCACGCCCGAGCGCATGGCCTCGCGCGTGTTGCGGCCGATGACATGCGTGGGTGCCGAGGGCTCGACTTGCGGCAAGCGCGCCGCAGCGGCCGAAAGCGAACGGGCGCCGAGCGCCAGCCCCGGCGCGATGACGCCGCCCGCAAAAGTGCCGTGCGCATCGATGACCTCGATATTGGTCGTGGTGCCCAGGTCAATGACGATGCACGGCGAGCCGTAGACGGCACGAGCCGCCACGGCGTCGGCGATGCGGTCGGGGCCGATTTCGGCCGGATCGTCGTAGTGCACGGGCATGCCGGTCTTGAGGCCCGGCCCCACGGTGAGCACGCGCCCCGTGCAGGTGCGGGAAAGCGCCGCCTTCCACGGGCGCTCGAGCGCCGGGACCACGCAGCTCAGCACAGCAGCCGCAGGCACAAGCGCACCTGGCATGCCCGCATCGGCCGCCAGTGCGGCCATGACCTGCACGAGACGCATGCGCGCCTCGTCTGCTGTGATGCTCGACGGCGTGGTGATCTCGCACGTCGCAAGCGGACATTCCTGCGCCGCGGCCGAATCCTCTGCAAACAGGCCAAAGCGAATGAACGTGTTGCCCACGTCGACCGTCAATATATATGCGCACCCATCAAGCATCGTCGGCGCTCCTTTCGTCTGCCCAGCAGTATATCGCCTACCTAAACCAGCCATCCCAAAATAACTAGCTTGCCGCTATACTGGTGCGCGGTCGTTTGCGAGCTCACGCGGCGGCCCTTGGTAACCCGACTTCCCGCGCCGTATCCGTAACGGCGCTCCCGGGGGAAGCGGATATACGCAAAGGAGTTTTATATGAGCAATCCCTCGAACCGTGCTTCGATGCGCGGGCAACTCACGCTGCGCGGCGTCGTCATCGGCGTCCTTGGCTGCGTGATCATCACGGCAAGCTCGGCCTATACCGCCCTCAAGATGGGCGCCCTCCCCTGGCCGATCATTTTCGCTGCCGTCATTTCGCTGTTCTTCCTGAAGCTCATGGGCAACGCCAGTCTCAACGAGGCCAACGTCACCCACACCATCATGTCCGCGGGCGCCATGGTCGCCGGCGGCCTGGCATTTACCATCCCGGGCGCCTGGATGCTGGGCTATGCCGACCAGATCAGCTGGCTCGACATGTTTATCGTGGCGCTCGCCGGCACCGTCTTGGGCCTTCTGGCGACAGCGCTCATCCACCGTCACTTTATCGTGGACGCCGCGCTGGAGTTCCCCACCGGCAACGCCGCAGCTCAGACCCTGCGTGCTACCGAGGCCGGCGGCAAGACCGGCAAGCAGCTCTTTGGCTCCATGGCCGTCGCCGGCATCTACAGCGTGCTGCGCGACGCTCTGGGCGTGGTGCCCAGCATGCTGTGCACGCTCAATATCCCCGGTGTGACCTTTGCCATCTACAACTCGCCCATGCTGCTCTCCATCGGCTTTTTGGTGGGCTTCGCCCCCGTCGCGTTCTGGTTTGCCGGCGCGCTGCTGGGCAACTTTGGCATCATCGTTGGCGGCACCGCTGCCGGCCTGTTCGATGTTGTGACTGCGCAGGGCATCGTCAAGTCCCTGGGTATGGGCCTCATGATGGGCTTTGGCGTCGCCGTCGTCCTCAAGGACATCCTGCCGCAGGTCGCCGGCATCGTCCGCGGTCTTGCCGCCGACAGCTCCACCGACACCGACGAGCAGTCGCTCATCTCGGGCTCCCTTAAGCTCGACGCCGGCATCATCGGCCTGGGCACCGCAGCCATCGCCGTAATCGTTGCCATCGTGCTCGACCTTGGCCCCGTTCCGGCCGTCATCGTCACGCTGTTCACCTTTGTCACCACCATCATGAGCGCGCAGAGCTGCGGCCAGACGGGCATCGACCCCATGGAGATCTTCGGCCTCATCGTCATGCTCATCGTTGCCGCCTTCGCGCAGCTCGCTCAGGTCAAGCTGTTCTTTATCGCCGGCATCGTGGCCGTGGCGTGCGGCCTTGCGGGCGACGTCATGAACGACTTTAAGGCCGGCGCCGTGCTGGGCACCAACCCGCGCGCACAGTGGGTTGGCCAGGCCATCGGCGGCATCGTGGGCGCCCTGGTCGCCGCCGCCGTCATGGTCGCGCTCGTCACCGCCTATGGTCCGGACGCCTTCGGCCCCGACAAGAGCTTCGTTGCCGCGCAGGCAAGCGTGGTCGCCACCATGGTCTCGGGCATCCCGAGCGTGCCGTGGTTCGCAGGCGGCTTTATCGCCGGCATCGTCATGTACTGGCTCGGCATTCCGGCCATGATGATCGGCCTGGGCGTGTACCTGCCGTTCTATATGTCGCTCACGGCTTTCCTGGGCTCCTGCGTTAAACTCGTCTACGACAAGTGGGCCGCTCACCGCGACGCCGAGGCCGGTCTTTCGGACGAGGAGAAGACCGCCAAGGATGCCGCCTTCCAGGAGCAGGGCCTGGTCGTTGCCAGCGGCCTGCTGGGCGGCGAGTCTATCGTCGGCGTTATCCTGGCGTTTGTCTCTGTTGGTCTGAGCCTGCTGGGCTAAGTCCAATAACAACGCACCCGTGCAGAGCGCGGGGTCGGAATCAAACCGGCCCCGCGCTTTTTTGTCTATTTGACTCTTATGATCCTCACGGCGTTTTTAGTCATGCCGATTGGCCTGACTTCCAGGTCAACAAACCCTGTCTGACACCTCGCTCAACGCGGTGTAGAGTAAAGACGACGGGCGGGATACGCGGCACGTGCCAGAACGAGGTGGACATGGAACTCGATAAACAACAGCTCAAGCGACTGCGCGAGCGCCATCATCGGCGCCATGGCATCCGCCCCGCCCACAGCGAGGCCATGGAGAACGCAAGCCGCTTTCTAAAGCGGGCATTCAACATTCGCGAGGGACGCGCGCCCTATCACGTGATTCGCAAGCGCTTTGTAAACGGGGCGCGCCTGACCGGCTCACACTTATGCATCTTGATCATTGCCATGTTGATCGCGAGCATCGGCCTCGATATCGACTCAGATATCGCCATTGTAGGCGCCATGCTCATCTGCCCGCTCATGGGCTCGGTCCTTGCCATGGCATACGGCATCGCCACGCTCGACCGCGAGATTACCCTTGAGGCCGTCGCGAGCTTGGCTCTGCAGATGGCCTTTTGCCTGGTCACGTCCACGTTGTACTTTAAGCTCTCGCCCCTTGGCACCACCACGGCCGCCATCATCGACAATTCGACACCGACTGTGTGGGACCTTGCCGTCGCGCTCGCGGGCGGCTTTGCGGGTGGCCTGGGCAACTCGCGCGACCAGGAACCCGCCACACTCATCGCCGGGGTGGCTGTCGCGACCGCACTCATGCCGCCCCTGTGCGCGGCGGGCTATGGCATCGCCATCGCAAGCGGGTCATTGTTTCTCTCGGCGCTTTATGAGTTTGGCATCAACGTGGTCTTTATCGCGCTGGCTGCCGAAGCCGTGCTGCTTCTATTGCGCGTGCCGCTCAAGCGCGACCTCAACGGCGACGGCATTGTGACTGCCGAGGAAGATGCCGAGGTCGACGAGCTATCACGCAAGGTGCGCCGCCGCATCATTGTGGGCACGGTAGTCTTTGCCATCCCCTGCATCGTTATGACGGCGGGTTCCATTGGCTCGGCGCAGGCCGGCGTGCAGGACGGCTACGGCGTGACCGAAACCACGCGCGAGCTTGCGGCGGTGCTGCCAGGCTTTAAGGCTGTCTCTTATACACATCTG
>CABSMN010000101.1 GCA_902478765.1 uncultured Collinsella sp. | reverse complement strand
GAGACAGGTACGGACCGGTGTAACCCACCTTGTCGGCAACCTTCTTGATGTCGGCGGCAAAGCGCGTCTGGTCCCAACCGTTGACGTAGCCGGCGCCCATCTCGTCCATATCGACCTGGTTGCGGCTGGCGATAAACATGGGCGGGAAATCCTCGTCCTTGGCAAGCTCGAACACGGCCTGAATCAGGTTGGGGCTCATGGGGCCAATGCCGACCATGGTTGCGTGATCGCCGCTATCCTGCAGCTTGAGCATGCCCTGAACGGCCTGGCGGATGGTGAGGTTGGACATTTTGTTCTCCTTTTCCAGAGGATTTTTGACAAAAGTTCCCTGGGACCCAGATGTGGGCCCTATCAGTACGGATGGATTTTGTTGTGTAGGGGCGGTTGTGCGGAGTCAAATCCATCCCTCCGCACAACCGGAGTCCTTAAAGGTTTACTTGGCCTGCTTATCGAGCGTGGGCTTCATGGCAATCAGGATTGCAGCGGCGACCAAGGAGCCAATCACGATGTCCAGGCAGAACAGCGCGACGTTGTTGGTGGCCAGGGCGACGATAAAGCCACCATGCGGAACGTAGCAGTCGATGCCCTGGAAGGCGGCAAGCGCCGCGCCCACGGCAGAGCCGATGCAGATGCCGGGCAGGGTGTGGCCAAGATCCTTGACCGCGAAGGGGATAGCGCCCTCGGTAATGCCGATGCAGCCCATGAACAGCGCGGAGATGCCCATCTGACGGTCAGCGTCATCGAACTTGTTCTTGGCGATGAGCGCGGCGAGACCACAGGCGATCGGGGGAATGGCGACGGCGACGCGGAACATACCGTTGGGGCCGTAGATGCCGGAGGCCATGATGGCCATGGTAAAGGTCGAAGCGGTCTTGTTGATGGGGCCACCCATATCGAAGGCGGTCATAACACCAATGACCAGGCCCAGGACAACGGCGGAGCCGCCCTGCAGGCTACCGAGCACGCTGGTGAGCCAATCCATCACAAAGCCAAGCGGCGTGGCCAGGATGTAGATGTAGGCCATACCCAGGACGAGCGAGGTCAGAATCGGGATGATCAAGATCGGCATGATGGTCTGAATGGTGTTGTTGACCTTCCAGGTCTTCATCCAGCGGACAAAGTAGCCGCAGATAACCGCCATGATCATGGCACCCAAGAAGCCGGTCGAAACGCTGTTGCCGCTCGGGGTGACGACGGCGTTGTTAACCAAGTAGCCCAGGACGAAGCCAGGGGCAAGTGCGGGCTTGCCGGCCATCGAGTAGGAGATGTATGCCGCAAGCACCGGAATCATCATAGAGATGCCGGCCATGCCGATGGTGTTAAGGCTCACCATCAACGGGTTGGTGACCTCCATGCCGCTAGCACCGGCAGTACCGGATGCCAACGAGAAGGCAAGGAACACGCCACCGATAACGACGATGGGGATAAAATAGGAAACGCCGGTATTGAACGCATTGAGCAGCATCTTGCCAGGATCGGCAAAGATGGACTGCTTGGACGCCGGCGTCGGGGCCTGCGGGGCAGCGGAGACGGCCTTCTTCTCTGCCTTGGCCTCGGCCTTGGGCGCGTCAACGGCGCCACCCGTCGCCTTAATGATCTCAACGGCCTGGTCGATAATCTTGACCGGATCGGCGATCACATCGGAAGTACCGACCTTGAGGAACTTGCCCTCGGCCATCTTCTGCTCAAAACGATCCTCGTTCTCGACACCCACGTCGACGGACTCGAGCACCAGGTCGGCGGAATCCACGTCTTCCTGCGTCAGCTCGTTCTCGATACCCAGACCACCCTGAGCCTCGACTTTGCACTCGATGCCACGGGCGGCGCATTCATCCTGAATCGCCTTCTGGGCCATATACGTGTGGGCGATACCCACGGTACAGGCGGCAACGCCTACGATCTTCATTGCTTCCCTCTTTTCATAGAGTTGCGTGCGCAAGACACCGTTTGCGGAGGCCTCCGGAGCATCCCCTGCCGTTTGGACTTGCTGTCTTTTCGACAAGACCAATATAGGTGCTCGTTTTTCTTAATGCCAGCTTATTTCGGTAAACGCGCAGGTCAGAGCGTTGGCTATGCTATTTAGTTATGCGTTTAACCAAAAATGAATCCTGCGATTTTATCCTCGATTTCAAAAGTCAAGAAGTATTTGATTTTCTCGGTAGACGGCAGATGCGCATGCCGGCCACAAATTTCGCCCCCACCCGTATACCGCATTTGTTGCATACTCATATAAAAGGAAAAGGTCGCTCACCGAAGCGCATCCCACACCAAGACTCAAAGTCATCATGTTGGAAAATGCTCATCTGTCGGAAGGAGTCGCTGTGGCAAAACAGCGCGTTACGATCGCAGACGTCGCTCGAGAGGCGGGAACCTCGACGGCAAGCGTCTCGTATTACCTCAACGACAAACGAGAAAAGCTTAGCGAGAAGACGCAGAACAAAATCGCGCGCGTCATTAAGGAACTCGGATACGTTCCCAACGCCCAAGCGCAGACGCTCACCGGCAAGCAAACCCACGTCATTGCCATCATCATTTTGGATAACACCAACAAATGGGCGGGGCTCGTTCTCAATGGCATGGAGCAGGTCATGCTCCCCGCGGGCTACCAGACGGTCGTTTGCACGAGCAACTTTAACCCCGAGACCGAGCTCATGTACGTCGACAAGATGCTCTCGCTGGGCGTCGATGGCTTTATCATCCAGCCCACGGCAAACTTCAAAGCCGTGCATGACCGCATTAGACGCGCCGGCAAGCCGGTCGTCTTTTTCGATGCGGCCATCTATAGCCCAGGTACCAGCTGGATCAAAACCAACCTTTACGACGGCGTGTACAACGCCACACAGGCACTCCTCGACGCCGGCTACGAAGATTTCTTTTCCATTGCCGCCAACATGACCGAAATGCGCACCCGCATGGAGCGTTTTCAGGGGTATGCCGAGGCGCTGGCAGCGAACGGGCAGCTCTACAAAGCGATTCCCATCGATCACAACAAGCCGTCAATCAACGAGCTCACCGAATACTTTAAATTCAAGTTCAATCCCGCCAAGCGAACCCTTATCTTCGTGCAAAATCAGTGGGCACTTCCCCGTGTCTACAAGGCCCTCCAGCCAATGGCCCATCTGCTTCCGCAGCAAATCGGCCTTTTGGGACTCAACTGCGAAGACTGGACTAATCTCACCACACCGACCGTCTCCACCATCATCGAGCCCGTCGACCAAGAAGGTCGCGAAGCAGCCGAGATGCTGCTCGCCCTACTTGACGGAAGCAGCGAACCCGGCGAGCAGCGCATTCTCGAGTGCAAGCTCAACTGGCTCGACTCCACCTCGATCTAGACCGCGGGACAAATGAATCAGTAGCGTTTGTCTCAAATCTTAAGTATTTGTTCGACAGAACGGCCCCTGCCGGCTCCTGCTAGACTGGTAGGTTCCCAACCATCCATCCAGGAGCCTCAATGTCGCGCAAGTCCGCCTACAAGCAAGTACTTTCCATCGGCACCGCCGTGGTGCTGGGGTTTGCGCTGTTCACAGGGTCACTCGATGGAGCGCCCAAGCTGTTGTCGCCGCAAAGCGATGAGCAGGCAGCGGCTCTGGCCGAGAAGCAAGACGAGAGTCCCAGCCGCACCGACGACGAGGCGGACCTGGTTGCCCGACTCGAATCGGGAACAGCGAGCTCCTCGGACTCTCAAAATAGCCAAGACTCTGGCGATGGCTCCGATTCCGCCGCAACCGACACCGGCGACGGCGCTTCCGCGGACAGCGCCGCCACCCCCATCGACGAGGTCGAAAACCCCGACCTCAACCGCGCCCGCGGTGTTTATCTCAGCAGCATTCCCGACTACGCCGGCAACCCCTATGTTGCCCTTCGCGCCGACAGCACGCACCCGCTCGGCACGCCATCATTCACACTCGATGAATACGAGCGCGCTACAGAAGAGGGTTGCTTTAAGAAGTTCTCCAAGCTCGACAGCCTGGGCCGCACCCGCAAAGCGCTTGCCTGCGTGGGCCCCGAATCACTCGGTCAAGGCGAGCGCGGCGATATCTCGCGTATTCATCCCGCTGGATGGCGCCAGCAGCGCTACGACTTTATTCCGGGCCAGAGCCTCTACAACCGCTGTCACCTCATCGCCTGGTCGCTCTGCGGCGAAAACGCCAACCGCAAGAATCTCCTCACCGGCACACGCTATCTCAACGAAACGGGCATGCTGCCGTTTGAAGAGCAGATCCTCGACTACATCCACGACACAGGCAACCATGTGCTCTACCGCGTCACGCCCATGTACAACGAAGAGGAACTTGTCTGCCGTGGCGTGCGACTTGAGGCGCAATCGGTCGAGGACCACGGCAAGACCCTGTGCTTCCACGTGTACTGCTACAACCTGCAGCCGCATGTGCAGATCGACTACGCCACCGGCCGCAATCAGGCCTCGGGGGACTAGGGCCGACCAAGCTGCCCCAAAACCTAAAATGATCCGTTTTCCTCCGTCCCCCAGGGATCAAAAAGGGCCGCCCTGGATTGCCCAGAGCGGCCCTTGCACCGGCATTCATGTTGCAGGCAACGCCACGCGCTACTTGGCGCGGCCCTCCTCATAGCGCTCGACCAGCTTGGCCTGAACGTCATAGGGCACCTGCTCATAGCCCGCGGGCTTCATGGTAAAGTCGCCTGTGCCGCGCGTGATGGAGCGCAGGCGCGTCGAGTAATCCGTCAGCTCGGCCAGCGGCGCCTGGGCAATGACCACGGTGTCTCCGCGCTCATCGGTCTCCATGCCCGTCACGCGACCGCGCGAGGCCGAGATGTCGCCCATCACGGCGCCGGCGTAGCTCTCGGGGATCGTCACCGTGATTTCCTCGATAGGCTCCAGCACCACTGGATCGGCATCGGCGCATGCCTTGCGCAGGCCGATGCGAGCCGCCGCGCGGAACGCTATCTCGTTGGAGTCGACGCTGTGATACGAACCGTCGTACACCGCGACGCGAATGCCCGTGAGCGGGTAGCCGGCAATAATACCGTCCTTCATGGTCTCCTGGACGCCCTTGTCCACGGCGGGAATCAGCGAGCGCGGAATGCGACCGCCCACGACCTCGTCCACGAACTCATAGCCGTCGCTCGTGCCGTCGGACCCAATGAGCGGCTCGACGCGCAGCCAGCAGTCGCCGTACTGACCGGCGCCGCCGGTCTGCTTCTTGTGGCGACCCTGGGCGCTCGCCGTGCGGCGGATGGTCTCGCGATACGGAATGCGGATCGGCACGCTCTTGGCGGCGACCTTGGTGCGGTCCTCCAGACGGTTGAGCAGCACCGAAACCTGTGCCTCACCAACGGCAGAGATAATGGTCTGGCCAGTCTCCTCGTCGCGGTCGATGCTCATGGTCGGGTCTGCCTTGCAGGCCTTCTCGATAAACGTGTAGAGCTTCTCTTCGTCGCCGCGATTCT
>CABSMN010000100.1 GCA_902478765.1 uncultured Collinsella sp. | reverse complement strand
CCAAAAGATGCAGGTGCTGCTGGAGACGGTGCGCGCCGGAAGCTTTACGCGTGCTGCCGAGCGCCTGAGCTATTCGCAGTCGGGCGTGAGCCGTATGGTGGCCGATCTTGAGGCCGACTGGGGTTTTAAGGTGCTCGACCGCAGTCGCGAGGGCGTGGCTCTTTCTGCCGACGGGCGGCAGGTCATGCCGGCTGTCGAGGCGCTCTGCGAGGAATTCACTCGCTTGCAGCGACGGGTGGATGAGATGCGTGGGCTCATGCGCGGCAAAATCTGCATCGGTACGTTTTCGAGTGTGGCGACCCACGTGCTGCCGTCGGTGATCGCGCGCTTTCGCGCCGATCACCCGGATGTCGATTACGAGCTGCTGATGGGTGATTACTCCGAGATTGAGCAATGGGTGGCGGAAGGCCGCTGCGACCTGGGCTTTATTCCGCGCGAACCACGCGGCGCCGGCATGGCGTCGCGGCCGTTGGCGCAAGACGAGCTGATGGCCGTGGTGCCAGCGGACTCCTCGCTTGCCACCGCGGAGGTCGTCTCTCTTGCCGATTTGGCCAACGAGCAGTTTATTCTGCTGGAACGCGGTAGCGACGACGAGATTACGCCGCTGTTTCGCCGCGCGGGCCTGGCGGTACGCTCTAAGCTGTCGACCTGGGATGATTATGCGATTATGGCCATGGTCGAAGACGGTCTGGGCGTGAGCGTTCTTCCGGCGCTCATCTTGCGCCGCTGCCAGTTCGATGTTGCCGTGCGCCCGCTCGAGGGACATCCTCATCGGCAGATCAACGCCATATACCGCACCGCTGACGTTTCGCTTGCGGCGGCTCGTTTCCTTGAATATCTCTAAAAGCACGTACCTGTTGTCTACTTTGGGACAATTCTCGAGGCTCGGTACATTTTCTTGTGAAATTGAACTTTCGGATAATGTGCCGCGCTATACTGCTGCCTAAATTGAACTCAGGTTCAATTCGTGTTCTGTAAATTGAACTTTGCCAGCAAGGAGGTTCTAGTGGCCCAAGAGACGTTTAGCGATCGCCTGCGACAGGCTATGTCCGATCGCGACGTTCGCCAGTCGGACGTAATCCGCGCATCGGAGATGCTCGGCAAAAAACTCGGCAAGAGTCAGATGAGCCAATATGTGAGCGGCAAGACGATTCCGCGGCACGATGTGGCTGAGCTGCTCGCCCGTATTTTGGAGGTCGATGTTACCTGGCTGCTTGCCGGCGACGCCGATCAAGGCGAGGCATCATCACCCCGCAACGATTCCAAGCCCGAACCCCATCCCTCAGCTCAAATTGCAAGGAGCACCACCATGCGTACTTTTTCTAAATCCACCAAGCTCGATAACGTCCTGTATGACGTGCGCGGTCCCGTCGTCGACGAGGCCGCCCGTATGGAGGACGAGGGCGAGCGCATCCTCAAGCTCAATATCGGCAACCCGGCGCCCTTCGGTTTCCGCACGCCCGATGAGGTCATCAAGGACATGCGCCAGCAGCTGCCCGACTGCGAAGGCTATTCCAACTCGCGTGGCCTGTTCTCCGCGCGCAAGGCGATCATGCAGTATTCGCAGATCAAGGGCTTGCCCAACGTTCAGATGGAGCATATCTACACGGGCAACGGCGTGTCCGAGCTCATTCAGCTTTCGATGAACGCGCTGCTCGACAATGGCGACGAGATTCTGATTCCCAGCCCCGACTATCCGCTCTGGACGGCGTGCGCAACCCTTGCCGGCGGTCATCCTGTGCACTATCTGTGCGATGAGCAGGCGGATTGGTATCCCGACCTGGAGGATATGGAGTCCAAGATCACGAGCGCGACCAAAGCCCTCGTTATCATCAACCCCAACAACCCCACGGGCTCGGTCTACCCGCGCGAGGTGCTCGAGGGCATCGTCGAGGTTGCACGCAGGCATCAGCTGATGATCTTTGCTGATGAGATCTACGACCGCCTGTGCATGGACGGCTACGAGCACGTCTCGATTGCCTCGCTCGCTCCCGATCTGCCCTGCGTCACCTTTAGCGGTCTGTCCAAGTCGCACATGATCGCGGGCTATCGTATTGGCTGGATGGTGCTTTCGGGCAACCAGCGCTGCATGAGCGACTTCATCATGGGCATCAACATGCTCTCCAACATGCGCCTGTGCTCCAACGTGCCGGCTCAGTCGATCGTTCAGACGGCGCTCGGTGGCCATCAGTCCGTCAACGACTACATCCGCCCCGGCGGCCGTGTCTACGAGCAGCGCAACTTTGTGTATGAGGCGCTCAACAAGATTGACGGCATCTCGGTGGTTAAGCCGCGTGCGGCGTTCTACATCTTCCCCAAGATGGATGTGAAGAAGTTCAACATTACCGATGACGAGCAGTTCGCCCTTGACCTGCTGCACGAGAAGAAGATCCTGATCACGCGCGGCGGCGGCTTTAACTGGGCTGAGCCCGACCACTTCCGTATCGTGTACCTGCCGCGCATGGAAGTGCTCAAAGAGTCCCTCGAAGACCTCGCCGACTTCTTCGACCATTACCGCCAGAGCTAGTGGGATAGAAGTTCCGCACTATGAAAAGCTCCCTGCAGTTGTTTTGCTGCAGGGAGCTTTCTTGAATCGGCGGAACTAAATAACGATTCCGCAACAGTGGTCGATTTCGTGCTGGATGATCTCGGCGGTGTAGCCCGAGAAGTTCTTGATGCGATGGACGAAGTTCTCGTCCAGATACTCCACCTTAATGCGACGATAGCGAGTACAGGGGCGCTCTCCAGCCAGCGAAAGGCATCCTTCGCTCGTCTGATAGGCATTGACCTGCTCAAGAATTTGAGGGTTGTACATCAACAGCGCCCCGTTGCCGTTCTTTACGCAGATGATGCGTTTGCGTACGCCAATCATATTGGCGGCGAGGCCCACGCACTCGTGCTCATGCTCGTGGAGCGTATCCAGGAGGTCCTGCCCGGTCACGGCGTCATCGGGGCCCGCGTCTTCGGAAGGCAGGCGCAAAAAGAACTCGGATTTCATGATGGGTTTGATCATGGCGGGCTCCTCATGTTTCATGCTTTCGTGGACTTTTAATAATAGCGCGGAAGAAAAGCTGTGCGTCCGCGTTACAATCTTTCGACGTTGGACCATGTTGCCAGATTCGTCGTGTGCGGCGTCTGGCGTAAGTCTAGGGCTCATTTTCGCCCTGGACTGTTCCTCTGGGGCGATGCGACTGTCGTTCCAAGAGGAAGGAAATGCATGGGAAGCAAATCTCAACAACAAGTTCAAGCAACGCCATCGGCCACTTTGGCGTTTCTCGCCGTAATGTATATCGCAGCCTTTGTTGCCGCGTTTAACGAGAACATCATTAACGTGGCGCTGCACGATATCATGACGGCCTTTTCGGTGAGTGCCACCACGGCACAGTGGCTCGTTTCGGGCTACATGATCGTGACGTCGATCTTTACGGCCATCATGGCCTTTCTGTCCGGTCGCTTCTCGACGCGCAAGCTACTGTTTTTCGCATGCGGATGCATGGTCGCCGGCGAAGTCCTATGCCTGGTCGCTCCGTCGTTTACCGTTTTGCTGCCAAGTCGTATTTTGCAGGCTGCGGGATCGGGTATCTTGTTTCCGCTCATGATGAATGTGGTGCTATCTTGCGCCCCGCGCGAGAAGTTCGGTCTGTATCTGAGCCTGGGCGGTGCCTGCATTACGCTGGGGCCGGCGTTTGGCCCCGTGATCAGTGGTCTTATGTGCACCTTGTTTGGCTGGAGGGCAGTGTTCGTAGTGCCGCTAGTGGGCGGTATCGTGGTCGCTGCGGCGGGCGCAAAGCTCGTTCGGAATGTCGGAAAGCACTCGAGCACCACACTCGATATTCTGTCGGTTGTTTTGCTCGCCGTCGGCATTACGGCGTTTGTGTATTCCGTAGGCGAGTTCTCGACCAATGTGACGACCGGTATCGTGATGCTTTTCGCCGCTGTGGTGCTGCTTGGCCTGTTTGCGGTCCGCCAGCTCAAGCTCGAACATCCGGTGCTCAACGTGCGCCCCATGGCGAGCGTTCGCTTTTGGCCTGCGTGCCTGCTTGTGGTGGTGTCGATGATGACGACGTTCTCGATGAGCGTTTTGCTGCCGCTCTATTTTGAGGGCGCATACGGCATGACCGCTCTTGTTGCGGGCTTGCTCATTTTGCCGGCGATTGCCTGCAACGCCGTGACCTCGATTGTGGGCGGACGCGTGATGGACGCCCGTGGCGCATGGCCGCTGCTGCCGGTCGGCTTTGCCCTGATTGCCGTGGGGCAGACGGCAATCTCGATGACTGCGGCAAGTATGAACATTGGCGTTGTCGTGGCGCTGACCGTTGTGGTGTATGCCGGCGTCGGTTTGGTGCTGAGCCCCTCACAGACGGCCGGCCTGGAGACGCTGCCCGCCGCCGAGCATCCTCACGGAACGGCATTGCTCAACACGTGGAACATGATTGCCGCGTCGTTTGGTCCATCGCTGTTTATCGGCCTGCTTTCGAGTTCTGCGGTGGCTGCTGGCGCCGCAGGCGTTGCGTCGGACGTTGCCCAGGCGATAGGATTTGCAGCCGCCGTGCGCGTGGCGGCCGTGATTGCCGTTGTCGGGTTCGCGGTGTCGCTGGTGTACGCTCGCCGCGAGTCGCACATGTCGCATTAATGTGTGCACATAGATTCTGCAGCTAGATTGGATGGCGACACCATAAACTAATGGACGTTTTGCCGAGAGGCATGAATGTATAAAGCGCAAAGAGTGCGCGACGGGCCCCGCGAATGGGGCGATGATGCCCGAGAGGGCCAAGAAGGAGTCTCATGTCTGAGAACGAAGAGATCATGAACGAGACCGAGAACGAGACCATGGCTGCCGAGGTCGAGGCAGTCGAGACCGTGGAGACCGAAGCTGCTGAGGTTGAGGCTGCTGACGAGGTTTCCGCCGAGGAGGCCGAGGTTGTCGAGGCCGCCGCTGATTACGATGACGAAGAGCTGATGGACAAGATGCAGAAGGCCGCCCGCCTGCTGCGCAGCCGTCGCTTTGCTATTTCCAAGGAGGAGGAGGCCAAGGCCGAGCGCATGGCGAACATCGAGCGCGCCATCAAGCTTCTTGACCTCAAGCCCAAGATGGAGCAGAAGGAAATGTCCGACCTGCTGGGCATGCGCCTTCGTGAGCTCGATGGCCTGATGGCCGAGGCCGAGGCTGCCGATCTGGTCGGCCGCATCGACGACGCCGAGGGCGATATGCGCAAGATCGTTGTCTTCGCTGCCGAGGATGCCGCTGAGGGCCTGGTCGAGCTTGCCAACAAGAAGGAGAAGCTCCTGCCCGAGCTTTCTTACGAGGAGGCTACCGAGCTGATGGCCGCTCTCGATAAGGTTATCGCTCCGCTCGTCGCCATGGGCCTGGACGAGGACCGCGGTCCTCGCGGCGGCCGTGACGAGCGCGGTGGCTGTCTCTTATACACA
>CABSMN010000099.1 GCA_902478765.1 uncultured Collinsella sp. | reverse complement strand
CGTTTCCCAATTGTCGGCAGTCTGAGCCATTTTAGGCATTTTTTTAAAAATCTCGCTTGCAAAACGCTGTAGGTGAGTATACTACAACTCGAAACGAAACCGATTTCGTAAACCGATTTCGGCAAGCGTTGGCACGGAGGTGCAAAGATGCACCCTACCGTCTTGGCACCTCCGTGCCAACGCCATATCAAAGGTGTACGCACGAGCAAGAAGGAGCTGCGCGACCATGGGTAAAACGGTTCTTACCTTCGGCGAGATCATGATGAGGCTCTCGCCCAAAGACCATCTGCGCATTGAGCAGGCGACCGAGTTTGATGTCCGCTACGGCGGCGCCGAGGCCAACACCGCGCTTTCCCTGGCCTACCAGGGTGACAAGGCAGCTTACGTCTCCGTTGTCCCGGCCAACCGTCTGGGCGAGTGCGCCCTGCGTTCGCTGAAGGTCTACGACGTCGATACCTCGCGCGTCGTGCGCCAGGGCGACCGTCTTGGCTCCTATGTGTTTGAGGTCGGCGCCTCGCAGCGCGGCAACGGCTGCGTCTACGACCGCAAGTACTCTGCCATCAACATGGCCAAGCGCGACGTCTTTGACTGGGACGAGATCCTCAAGGGTGTCGATGTCTTTTACTTCTCCGGCGTGACGCCCGCCGTCTCCGACGAGATGGCCGCCGCCTGCAAGGATGCCCTCACCGCCTGCCGCGCCAAAGGCATCACCACCGTGTGCGACGTGAACTATCGCGGCAAGATGTGGTCGCCCGAGAAGTCGCAGGCCACCATGAAGGAACTCCTGCCGCTCGTTGACATCTGCATTGCCAACGACGAGGACGCTCCTGCCGGCCTCGGTATGACCTGCGTCTCCGGCTCCCTTGCCCACGGCATCGAGGAGCGCGACACCTACGTCGAGATGGCCCGTCAGATCTGCGCCGAGTACGGTTGCAAGAAGGTCGCCTCGGTCGTCCGCAACATCTCCTGCGTCGAGCGCTCCATTTGGATGGGCATGCTCTTTGACGCCGAGAGCGGCGAGCACTGGTTCTCCCCTGCTCACGACGTGCACGTGCTCGAGGGCGTTGCCGCCGGCGACGCTTTCAACGCCGGCCTCGTCCATGCCCTCATCAACGACTTTGACCCGCAAGACGCCGTCAACTACGCCATCGCGGCCTCGATCCTCAAGCTCACTATCAAGGGCGATTCCAACCTGGTAACCGCAGACGAGATCGCAGCCGTGGCATCCGCCGCCGACGGTGGCACCCGCGTCGCCCGTTAATTCGTTCCCCATTCCGCGGACTGCAGCTTTCCATACCCATACCTCTGCAGCCCGCTCCCCGATTTCTCCGGTCGGGCAAAACCACCAGTCCCATTCCGGTTTTGCCCGGCATTCCCTACACGACTGGTCGCGTAGCCGGTTTTGGAATTGCTTGGACCCCAAGCAGTGCCTCCGATAACCAATCCAAAACCGGCTCATGATCAGCACATTTGGCAATCACGCGCCCGTGCGCGCCTCACATCGAAAGGAACACTATGTTCGATCAGTTCTACACCACGCTTGAATCCCTGGGCATCGTGCCGGTCGTCGTGCTCGATAAGGTCGAGGACGCCGCACCGCTCGCCCATGCCCTTATGGCAGCCGGCATGAAGTCCGCCGAGGTCACCTTCCGCACTGCCTGCGCCGCCGAGTGCATCGCCGCTATGGCCGAGGCCGAGCCCGAGATGTGCGTCGGCGCCGGCACTGTCCTGACCGTCGAGCAGGTTGAGCAGGCCCGCACCGCCGGTGCCAAGTTCATCGTCTCGCCGGGTTACAACGAGGACGTCGTGAAGCACTGCATCGACATCGACCTGCCCGTCCTTCCCGGCACCGTGACCCCCTCCGAGGTCACTGCTGCCGAGAATCTGGGCCTCAAGGTCACCAAATTCTTCCCCGCGGCTCAGTATGGCGGCCTCAACACCATCAAGGCCCTCGCTGCTCCGTTTGTCGGCCATCGCTTTATGCCCACCGGCGGCGTGAACACTGCCAACGTCGAGGAGTACCTGAGCTCCAGCGCCATCATCGCCTGTGGTGGCACCTGGATGGTCAAGCCGGCCCTGTTCGCCGACGGCGACTTTTCCAAGGTCGAGCAGATCGCCCGCGAGGCCATGGACGTCGTCAAGAAGGTCCGCGCCTAATCCAGCTCTCTATCGTTGGGGGTGCGACCTAGACCGCACCCCCATTTTTGAAGCGGCTCGGAAGCGTGCCGTTTCCGTCACGGACAAGAACCGAAACCGTCTTGTATGCTGATAGAACGTGACGGAAGCGACACGCCCCCGAGCCGCTTTGTTTTCCCTCGGCTGAATCTTTGCCCCAACATAGCCCTGAGTGCCAAAGCAAATGCGGTGCCGTCTGGAGGAATCGACCCCTTGCTTCCGGTCTGTTCCTCCAAACGGCACCGCATCTTTTATGCCCCGGCCACGCCCCAACGCAGTTGCGGTGAAATAGGGACTGTTTGCGCCACCTGGGCCGCAAAACAATCCCTATTTCACCGCAACTTATGAGGGGATAGATTAGATGGACGAGCCTTTGGGCAGCTCGAAGTAGTCGGGATGCAAGGCGATAACCGGGCCCTGCTCTTCGGGCATCAGATGCAGGTGCGTCTGCGCCAGATAGCTCGCTGCATCGGTATCGCCCTCTTTAATGGCCTCAAGAATTCGACGATGCTGCCGACGAATCGGTTCCCAGTCCAGATCCTGAGACACCGCGCGCAGCCAGTTATACCGCTCAAAATGCGTGTTGATGCTCTTCATCCAATCCCACAGCATATGGCGGCCGGCAATCTCAAAGCACGTCTCGTGGAATAGGTTGTCCAGATCAAAGAAGCGACGCGTCTCGCTGTGGTCGAGCGACTCGGACTCGGCGAGAATCTGCTCAAGCCGGCGCTTTTGCTCGGGCGTGGCAGCCGAGCAGCATTTGATCAGCACGCTTCTCTCGAGCTTTTCGCGCAAAAAGCAGGCGTTCTCGGCACGCTCCATGCTGATCTTTGAAACATAGGTGCCGCTCTTGGGGCGCGTTTCCACCAGCTCTTGCTCGCGCAGGCGCACAAAGGACTCGCGGATGGGCGTACGCCCAATTCCGGTCTCCTTTTCCAGACCAATCGCCGAAAGGCGCGTGCCGGGCTTGAGCTCGGCATAGATGATCTTGGAGCGCAATGCGTTGTATGCCTGGTCTTGCAGACTCTGATAATGCTGGTGCTGTTCCATAAAGCCCTCGGATAATTCCTCGGTTAGTCGAATACCACCACGTAATACTATCGCATCCCCCGCTCCCTCATAAGTTGCGGTGAAATACGGACTATTGCAGCCAGCTAAGCCGCAAAACAGTCCGTATTTCACCGCAACTTATGAGGGACGAAGGGGTTTTACAGGTTGGCGATGATCGCCTGGGCGATCTCGTCGTATTGGGCCGGCTCGAGCGTGACGCGACCGGGGTTCATGGCGAACACATCGCCAAACTCAAACGGGTCGTCCTTGTACTTGGGGACGATGTGCACATGCAGGTGATGCATGGTGTCGCCATAAGCACCAAAGTTGATCTTGTCGGGGCTGAACGCCTTGTGCAGCGCAGCTGCGACGTGGCGGACATCGGCCATAAAGGCGGCGGCGTCCTCCTCGGACATGCAGGAGATGTCATCGACGTGCTGCTTGGAGGCCACGATTACGCGACCCTTGTGGCTCTGCTCCTTAAACAAGATGAGCTTGCTGGCGGGCAGGTCGAGCATGGGGATGCCAAAGGCATCGACGAGCGTGTTGTCGGTCCCGCACATGCAGTACGAGCAATCGGTGTGCTGTTCCATGGTGATCCTTTCGATCCGGGTGAAAGCGTTCGCCGCAATGCGACCGACGGGCGCAACCAAGCTGCCCGGCAGTCCACGACGAACACACGATGCGCTCTCCAACCGTTGCGAAATCGGTTTCGAGTATGTCCTTGCCATGATACCGCCAACGAGTTGTTGCGATTAGGTGAACGTTCACCTTTTTATTATTTTTCTCTTTGCAAAAGGAATCCCGTGCATATACTAAGACTCAAACGAAACCGATTTCGTTAAGCGTGGGCAATAGGATGCTAAGACGCACCCTACCATCTTGGCATCCTATTGCCCACGTCCTGTCATTCGCTTTTCTCCCGTCTCGTTGGCCCTTCAGTCCCATTCCGGCACAGCGAGACACTTTCTAGACGACTGACCGTGGGGCCGGTTTTTCTGCTTTTACAGCAGTGCCTCCGATAACCCTCTTTTGCCGGCCCAGGTCAGCTTTTTTCTTCGCAACCGAAAGGACGGGTAGCAACATGCGACCGCTCATCATCATGAATGGCGAGAAGATCGACTGGTGCCATACCGTCATCAGAATGCTGATGTACCTGGCAGGTGTTGCGACGCTCGCCCTCGGCATGAGCATTCAGACCGCATCGGGCCTGGGCGTTGCCGCACTCACTTGTTTTGCCACGACGCTGTCCATGCTCACCGGCAAGACACTCGGCTTTTGGATCACCGCGACCTATGTCGCATACATCGCCGCACAGGCAGCCATCTTGCGCCGCGAGTTCCAGCCGCGCATTTTACTCGAGCTCTTTTTCTCAACGCTGATCGGCGGCTTTACCGACTTCTTTATGAACGTTAGCCCTCTGCACCCCACCGCGCTACCGGCACAGGTCTCGACCATGCTGCTCTCGCTTGCCATCACCGCGTTTGGCGTGAGCCTCGTCGTCAACATGGGCGTCGTTCCCAACGCGCCCGACGGCTTGGTGCAGGTCATTGCTGAAAAACTCAAGCGCCGCTTTGGCGATGTGAAGGTCGTATTCGATTGCTCGCACGTCGGCGCCTCGCTCGCGCTGTCGCTGGTCTTTATGCACAACCTGGGCGGCTTTGGCGTCACGACCGCCATCTCCGCACTATTCCTGGGCCACATCATCAACGTCGCCAACAAGCTGTTCGCCCAACGCTTTATCCGCGCGGCATTCGGAAAATAGCATCGCCGCAAGAACCCGCAAGCAGCGCTATACGTTGCTATATCTCACTATACTTTGCTATATCTTGCTATACTTTGCTATAACTTGCTATAAATCGACCATTGCCAGCCAACATACGACAGGCCCCAAGCCAACAAAGGCTTGGGGCCTGTGTAGCAATATGGCTCTTTTGAGCTACGCGCGTTCGTATTTCGTGGCGCGTCCCGTCCCCTGCTTTACAACCGCGTTTCGTTTGAGCAGAGATTCAAGTGCTGTCAGCGTCCGGGTGCGACTCAACCCTGTCTGCTTCTCAATCTCGCTTCGCGACATTACGCGACCGCCCGACAAGGCCTTGAGAACCTGAACCTCTTCCTCGGACCCTTCAAAGGCATCGGTAACGGGCAACGTGACGGTCACCATGCCGCCGCGAACATCAAAAATCGGCTGGCTCAGAGAATCTCGATACGCACGTCTAATTCTG
>CABSMN010000098.1 GCA_902478765.1 uncultured Collinsella sp. | reverse complement strand
GCTTCGTCGGCAGCGTCAGATGTGTATAAGAGACAGCTTTAAGGATTACACCGTCGCCGTCGAGACCTCGGCCACCGACGGCAATGAGGAAGGCATCGTCGAGCGCGAGATTGTCGCCCATGTGACGACAGGCGAGACGCTTGGGGCACACGACCGTCACGTCGCCCGGAAGCTCATCGACCTCAACGTGCCCGAACTCGACCGCGTGGAGTTCGATGTCAAGTGATGCCGGCGCGGGACGAATGCTCGCACGGACGCAAGTTATGACGAGGCGCAGACGCAATACGGACACGAGCAAATAGCGGGGTGCAGTTCATACCCGCGCCCCGCTCGCTGTTTTATTGCCGTGAATCAGACGTCCGCATCGACATCGCCCGACTCCACCGTAAACGCCGGATCGGTGCTCACAAGATAAAATCGGGTCACCTCAGTATTTCTAATTAGGTAAATCTGCCCCTGATTGCGTCGGCGCGATATATACGCAACGTGAACCGTGCCGAATTCTTCGCCGTTTTCCTTCTTTAATATCAGGATGTTGGGGTCATCCGTACGCTTAAACTGCCCGTCTGTGCAGATTCCGTCTTGATCGACCAGCTGCCATCGACAGCCATCCTCCTCAAGAAAGGCCAGGATTTCCAGACTCGTTTTGTCATCCCGATAGTAACCATCAATGGCAAACCCTTCGGAAGCGCATTCCTGCATATAGGACGTTTCTCGGCTTATAGCAAACAGCCCTGTAGCGCCCAGGAGCACAGTCAGACAGACCACTGCAAGGGTTATCGAAATAGCACGGCGGCCCATGTTAGCCCAATCGATAGTTGTTTAACGGAGCGCGAAACATACCTGGAGCCTCTGATATCAGGGGGAACGTCGCCAGCAGGCTGGCGACAACTATATGTTTCTGATATCAAACCATATGGCTGCCACTCGCGGAGGGGGGCATCGGCGAACGGCGTGTTTTCATACTCCATTGGTCAAACCTAAGCGCGGCCCTACAGCTCGTACTTATACACGCGGTAGATGAACTTTTCGGCTTCCATCTCGTAGGTGGCGATGGGCAGTCCGTAGCGATCGTACTCGGTAAAGGTCTTGGCCTGGCCCGATGCCACGAGCATGCTATTTGAATCGCCGACGCGCTGCGCACTGCTGACGTTGCCCGAGAACGGCACCGCGATCTGGTCTTCGAGCTCGTAGGTGCGGGCCGCCTCGTCCACTGTAAAGATGCGCCCAAACGAATGCGTGCCCTTGTTGTAGTCGGTCACCACCGCGGCGCCCAGCTGGCCCCAGTCGAACTTGGGATAGCTTTCGGCCGCACCAAAGTTGTTGTCGTACAGCAGCACCTGGTAGCGACCGGTCGTTGCCGTGTCAGAACTCGACAGATACGTCACGCTGTGCTGGCCCGCGTTGAGCGAAAAATCGCCCTGGGCCTGCAGTAACTTGTCCTCAAAGCCCGAGCCGGCCCATTGCCACTCCTTTCTATTTCTGGGTCCATCTTCTCACTGCTGGCGACCAAAAATGATCCGTTTTCCTCCGTCCCCGACGTATCATTTTTTAGTACTTGAAGAAGCCCTCGCCCGAGCTTTCGCCCAGCTTGCCTTCGTCGAGCATTTTCTTGAGGACGGAGGCCATGGCCTTAAAGTTGTAGGGCATCATCATCTTTTTGAGCAGTGGGCTCACCAGGCCCGGGACCTTCTGATACTGCATAACGATGTTGTAGGCCGTCTGGATGCCCACCGTGTCGAACACGCGGAACGGGCCCTTAGGCGCGCCGGTGCCGCGCGTCCATGCGAGGTCGATGCTCTTGGGGTCGCTGACGCCCGAGACGTACAGGTCCAGGCCCGAAAGCAGCCACGGCACCAACATGGAGTTGAGCAGGTAGCCGTTCTTTTCCTTGTTGACGGGAAGCGCCAGCATGCGGATGTCGTTGGCAAAGTCGACGAGCTCGTCGAAGTAGCGCTTGTCGGTCTGGTCCTGGGCCATGACCTCGGTCATGTTGTTCTTCCAGATGGAGTTGGCAAAGTGCAGCGACAGGTACTTCTCGGGGCGGCCGGTGTACTTGGCAAAGGTGCTTGGCAGCAGCGTGGAGGAGTTGGTGACGATGACGGTCTTTTGCGGGAGAACCGGAGCAAGCTTCTTGTAGAAGTCGATCTTTGCCTGGGTGTCCTCGGCCATAGATTCGATAACCAGGTCGGCGTCGGCCACTGCCTTTGCAAGATCGAGCTCCAGCTTGAGTGTGGAGTAGGCGCGCTCAACGGCGGCGAGTGCCACCTCTTTGTCGAAGGGCTTGCCGCTATCGGCGATACCGGAGCACCACTCGCCCGTGCCGTCCGCCATACCCTCGATTGCCGCGATGTACTCCTCGCGCACATGATCGATCTTGGGCTGGGTGCGGCCGATGCTGCCCTCGCTGCGCAGCCAAATCGTTACATCAAAGCCGCAGTAGGCAGCCTGAAAGGCAATCTGGCTTCCCAGCACGCCGCCGCCAGCAACGCAAACGGTCTTGTAGCTCATAGAACAGTCCTCTCTTACGTAATTCCATAGATGTGTATTTATTCAACCGTAAGGGGACTGCACGCTGGGGGTGGGTTCTATAAACGGACGGTAATTTGCGGCGAACGGCAACACCTGTTCATTATCTCTCGATTTTGGAGGCCCCTTTTAACGCTGCTGGACCGCTTTTTCGGAAGTACGGTGAAAAATCGAGTTCCGCTGACCAGACGGACTTTTTTAGCAACAAAACCGCAGGTCACGAGCGCCTAAAAAGGCAGTGTGCTCGGGAGGTTCGCGTTTTTCACCGCACTTCAGAAATACGAGCCCACGGAAGGCTACAGCAAGATCATATGCGCAACATATGTCCAACAAAAACGGGTGGTAGCCGGTACAGCTGCCGCCCGTTTGCCTCATATCTAGCCCAAAGCAGGCCAGTTACTTCTTAATGCCGCGTCCCAGGCGCTCGGCGACCGACGCCACGGCCTCCTCGCTGGCCGTTCCGCAGCTCACGCAGCCGTCATGGGCACGCATCTGGCCAGTGACCTCATCCATCGCGAGCGGCGCCACCTTCTCGAGCTTAAAGCCCTTACCGGCGCGCATGTTTTCCTTGGCCACGCTGATCATGAGCTTAATACGGTTGAGCTGGTTGACCTCGGATGCACCGGGGTCGTAGTCCACCGCGACGATATTGCTCTCGGGGTGCTGACGGCGCAGCTCTTTGATCACGGCCTTGCCCACCACGTGGTTAGGCAGGCACGCAAAGGGCTGCGTGCAGATGATGTTGGGCGCACCGTGATCGATCAGGTCGAGCATCTCAGCCGTGAGCAACCAGCCTTCGCCCATGTTGTTGCACACCGAAAGCACCGTGCGGGCCTTGTCCGCCATGGTGCCGATGCGCTCGGGCGCCTCAAAGCGGCGGGACTTCTCGAGCATCTCCTCCACCGGCGTGCGCATCCAGTCCACGAGCTTGATGAGCGCCTGCATGCCCGCGCGCGTTGTAGCAGAGCTTCCCAGCTCGTCCTTCTGCAGCTCGGCGTTGCTCATGGAGTACAGGAAGAAGTCGAGCAGGCCCGGCACCACGGCCTCGCAGCCCTCACGCTCGATAACGTCGACCACGTGGTTGTTGGCCGTGGGGTGGAACTTGACCAAGATCTCACCGACCACGCCCACGCGCGGCTTGGTGCCCTCGCCCACGAGCGGCATGGTGTCGAACGCGCGGATGGCCTCGCGGCACAGCTTGGTGTAGTTGTGGCGGTTGAACTTAGGCGCCAGTTTGCGGGCGCGCGCCATGTACTCCTCGTAGAGCGCGTTGGCGGCACCGGGCGTTGCCTCGTACGGGCGGCAACGATAGAGCATCTGCATCATCACGTCACCAAAGAGCACCGCGTAGACTGCCTGCTTAAGCAGCGCCGGCGTAACCTTAAAGCCGGGGTTGTCCTCGCCGAGCGCCACGGCCGAAAGCGAGATCACCGGAATCTCGGGGTGGCCGCTCTCGCGCAGCGCCTTGCGGATGAGCGCGATGTAGTTGGTGGCGCGGCAGCCACCGCCGGTCTGGCTGATAACAACGGCCGTCTTGGACAGGTCGTACCGACCGCTCTCGATGGCCTCCATAATCTGGCCCGTCACCAGGATCGACGGGTAGCAAATGTCGTTGTTCACATAGCGCAGGCCGGCCTCGACGGCATCGTGGTCGGTCGAGGGCAGCAGCTCCAAGTTGTAGCCAGCACCGCGGAATACCTCTTTGACCAGGTCAAAGTGGATCGGCGCCATCTGCGGGCACAGGATGGTATAGCCCTCCTCGCGCATCTGCTCGGTAAAGGGCACCTTGGGCCACGCGGTCGAAGCGCTCTCGCGCTGAGCCTCAAACGTGTACTTGCGGCTCGCGAACGCGGGGGCATCCGTGGAGGGCGCCACCGGCGCGGCATCACCCTGCTCGTAAGCCTCGCCCGCGGCCGTGGCCTCGGCCAGGCGCTCGGCCTCCTGGTCCTTGAGCGCCGCCATGAGCGAGCGGATACGGATGCGCGCGGCACCCAGGTTAGACACCTCGTCGATCTTGAGTACGGTGTAGATCTTGCCGCTGGCCTCCAGAATCTCCTGCACCTGGTCGGTGGTCAGAGCGTCCAAGCCGCAGCCGAAGGAGTTGAGCTGGATCAGGTCCAGGTCGTTGCGCATCGTCACAAAACGGGCGACGGCGTACAGGCGGCTGTGGTACATCCACTGGTCGACGACGCGAATCGGACGCTCGGGCTTCACGAGATGCGCGAGCGAGTCCTCGGTAAAGACCGCAAAGCCAAAGCTCGAGATAAGCTCGGGCAGGGCGTGGTTGATCTCGGGGTCGTTATGGTAGGGGCGGCCGGCGAGCACAATGCCGTGGCCGCCGTGGTCCTCGACCCACTTAAGAGCCTCCTCGCCCATGGTCTGGATGTCCTCGTGGAAACGCGCATCGGCCTCAAAGGCAGCGTTGACGGCGGCATCGACCTCGGAGCGCGTGATCTTGGGTCCACGCACGCGGCCGCGACCAGCCTCGGCATCGGCCACGCGGTCGACAGCGAGCACCTGGTACAAGCGGCGCTTGAGCTCGGTCTTATCGTGATACGGCACAAACGGGTACAGGAACTCGATGTTCTGCTCGCGGATCTCGTCGATATTGAGCGCCAGCGCCGTGGGGTAGCTCATGACAATGGGGCAGTTGTAACAGTTGCCGGCGGTCGGATCCTCCTTGCGCTCCCAGCGCACGCACGGCATCCAAATGAAGTCGACATCGCGTTCGATGAGGTTCATCACGTGGCCGTGGCTCATCTTTGCCGGGTAGCACACGCTCTCGGACGGCATGGACTCGATGCCCGCCTGGTAGGTCTTTTTGCTCGACTGGTCGGACAGCTGCACGCTAAAGCCCAGGCGCGTAAAGAACGCATGCCAGAAGGGGTAGTTCTCGTACATGTTGAGCGCGCGCGGGATGCCGACGGTGCCGCGCGGGGCCCTGTCTCT
>CABSMN010000097.1 GCA_902478765.1 uncultured Collinsella sp. | reverse complement strand
GGGTTGGCAGGCTTAAGATTAGCGCAACAGGGGCGGGGTGGGCTCCGTGGGCGACGGCGCAATCGCAGCCGCCCCGATCAACATGGACGGAGGACAAACATGACGCAAGCGATAACAGATCCCAAGCAGGCCTCCGCCGCGCTGGCGGAGCTGTTCAATACCCACAAGCGCATGGTGTTCTTTGGTGGCGCTGGTGTTTCCACGGCAAGCGGCATTCCCGATTTTCGCAGCGTGGACGGCCTGTATCACCAGCAGTTTGCCTATCCGCCCGAGACCATGCTCTCGCACAGCTTTTACGAGACACATTCGGCGGAGTTCTTCGACTTTTACCGCACCAAGATGATCGCGCTTAACGCTAAGCCCAACCGCTGCCACACCAAGCTGGCCGAGCTGGAGCGCGCCGGCAAGCTTGATGCTGTGGTGACGCAAAACATCGACGGCTTGCATCAGATGGCGGGCTCGCAGCGCGTGTTTGAGTTGCACGGATCGGTCCATCGCAACATTTGCCAGTCGTGCGGAGCGCTCTATAGTGCCGAATGGATTTGCTCGCGCGAGCACGAGGACGCCGCGGGCGTGCCCGTGTGCCCCGCGTGCGGTGGTCGCATCAAGCCCGATGTGGTGCTCTACGAAGAGCCGCTCGACGAGCATGTGTTGACCGGTGCAGTTGCCGCCATCGCCGCGGCCGATGCCCTCATTGTGGGCGGGACCTCACTCGTGGTGTATCCGGCGGCAGGCCTTACGCGATACTTTACCGGCGATACGCTGGCCATATGCAACCTTGCTCCCACCGATCAGGATGCAAATGCCGACCTGCTGATTTCTTGCGACATCGCGGCCGCGTTTGCGTTCTAGCCCGCGTGCGCGGATACAATAGAAAGACTGAGTGCAAAGCGACCCCGCCGCCAGCTCCCCAAGCTCGGCGGCGTGGGCATTTTAGGAGGATGTTCATGGCGAACGACAGCAAGACATGGCGGTGCGGAAAGTACGAGCTCAGCTTTGACCGTCCGCGCATCATGGGCGTCCTCAACGTGACGCCCGATTCGTTTAGCGATGGCGGGGAGCATTTCGACCCGGACGCCGCGATCGAGTATGGCCTGACGATGCTCGACGCCGGCGCCGACATCATCGACGTAGGCGGCGAGTCCACGCGCCCTGGCTTTACCCCGGTCAATCCCGACGAGGAAGCGCGCCGCGTGCTGCCCGTGGTGCGCGCTCTGGCCAAGGAGGGCGCCATCGTCTCGATCGACACGCGTCACGTGGCGGTTGCCAAGGCGGCCGTGCGCTGCGGCGCCTCGATCGTCAACGACGTGACCGGCTTCACCGACCCCAAGATGGTCGAGTTTGTTAAGACGAGCACCTGCGGCGTCATTGTGATGCATGCCGGCGAGGTCGCCGCGCCCACCCGCACGCACGCAACGGTGCAGCTCGATACCTCGGCAGCGGCGTTTGTTGCCGAGAAGGCGCGCGAGGCGGCTGCCGAGGCCGCGCGTGAGGCCGAGAAGCCGGCTCGTCGCCGTCGCGGCAAGTTGCTGGGTGAGCCTAAGCCGGAGGCCAAGCTTCCGGGTGGCGTGGTGCAGCCCTCGTTGCCGTTTGGCGAACCTGAGCCCGCGACCGAGCCTGCAAGCGAGCAGCAGACGCCTGCCGCCGAGCAGGCTGCTGCCGCCGAGACCGTCGCGCCCGCAGCCACCGAGGCCGCATCGGAGCCCAATGACCACCTGGCCGCCATGATGCGCCGCAGCGCCCGCCGCGAGGAAGCCTACGTGCCCACCTCGCAGCTCCGCCGCTTCACCCTGCCCGATTCGGCGCCCATCATGCGCCGCGTCATGGGTTTTCTGTCCGACCAGGCCCGCGCGCTCATCCACGCCGGCGTGTCGCGCGACCGCATCTGCATCGATCCCGGTCCGGGCTTTGGCAAGACGGCCAACGAGGACATCGTCATCCAGCGCGAGACTGCCAAGATGGCGTCACTGGGCTATCCGCTCATGTGCGCCGTATCGCGCAAGCGCTTTGTGGGCGCCGTTTCGGGCGTGACCGAGGCCGCCGAGCGCGATGCCGCTACGTTTGGCGTGTGCCTGGGCGCCATCCAGGCCGGTGCCAACATCGTGCGCGTGCACGACGCCGCGGGTTTTGCGCAGTTCCTGAACGGCTACTGGGCGGTTGCCAAGCCGCAGCCGCGCCGCGCGTTTGTGGCCGTGGGCTCCAACCTGGGGCATCGCTGCGACAACATCCGCGCCGCACGCGACATGATTGCCGAGATTCCACTCACCTGCGTGTCCAACTCCTCCAAGATCTACGAGAGCGAGCCGGCCTACGAGATGCGCCAGGACGCGTTTGCCAACGCCGTCATCGAGATTAAGACCGAGCTGGCGCCGTTGGTGCTGCTCGACGAGCTCATGAAGATCGAGGCCGAGCTGGGCCGCGACCGTTCCAAAAAGGCCAAGGCCAACGGTCCGCGCACCATCGACCTGGATCTGCTGTGGATGGACGGCGAGACCCACGGCGGCAAAAAGCTGCGCCTGCCGCATCCGCTGATCGGCGAGCGCGACTTTGTGCTGGTGCCGCTCGAGGATCTGATGCACGATCCGGCGCGGTTCTTCCGCTACAACGGCGTCGAGGTCAAGGAGCCCGAGGACCGCGTGGGCCATATCGTGGGCGAATTGGGGCGTATGTAGATGATCGAGATAAATGCTGTTGCCGCTGGCACCGAGCTTGACGCCGCGCGCGACGCGGGTCGCGAGGGTGCGTCCGCGGGTTGGTGCGCTTGGAGCGTGGGCGAGGCGTCGTTGACGTTTTCGCTGGTTGTGCGCCCCGATGTGAATATGCACGCCTTCCACGGCCTGCCGTTTGTGGCCGCGATGGGCATGATGGACGCGCTCGTGGGCACGGCATCGACGCCGGGCCTGGGCCTTGCCGGTAAGGTGGGTATCCAGTGGCCGAGTGACATCGTGTGCGGTGCGCCTGCGTTTGAGACGTCGTTCGCGCGCGTTACCGTGAACGGCGGTGCCGGTGCCGCGGGCATGTTCGGTGCCGTGACGGTGGATATTGAGCGTTCGGCGTTGAGCGAGCTTGGTGTGGACGTAGCTGACGAAGCGCTGGTCGAGGCGTTGGTCGTCGCCGTGCTGACCCGTGTGGATGCCTGGGCGGTTGCCGCCAACACGCCGCAGGGCGCCGCCGGCCCGCTGGCTCCGGTGCTGGGCGAGTACTTTGACATGGTGCCACTGCTGGGTCGTCAGGTCGCGGCGGTGTCGCCCAGCGGTTTGCCGCTTGCGGTCGGTGTGTTTGCGGGCCTGGACATCTGGGGTCGCGCGACCATCAAGACTGATGCCGGCGAGCAGGAGTTTCCGCCCGAGGCCGTACGGATTCGCGGACTGTAACGCGAGGCGCTCGCGCTCAAAGATAGCGATGACAACAAGACCCTCCTCGGCTGTGCCGGGGAGGGTCTTGTTGTCTGGGGAATGGGTTGTCAGCACCCTATTCCTCAAAACTGAAAATCTTTCGATTTTGAGGAATAGAATTAAGCCAGCTCGGCCTTTAACGAGGTATATTCGTTGCAGAGTCTATTCCTCAAAACTGAATAATTTTCGTTTTTGAGGAATAGCGATAGAAGACCGCAGGGAGGCACCAATGAAACTCATCAATAGAACGTCATATATGGACACGTTGACGAGCCTTATTGGCGTACCGGACATCAAGGTCATAACGGGCATTCGCCGTAGCGGTAAGTCAAAATTGCTCGAGGCCCTCCGCGATTACGTGGAGGCAAATCTGTCCAATTCGAATGTCATCCATATCAACTACAACCTCGATGAGTTCGAGAACCTGCTCGAATATCATGCCCTGCTCGCCTATGTGAAAGAGCATCGAGTGTCCGATAAGCAAAACTTCCTGCTTATCGACGAGGTTCAGATGTGCGACGGCTTTGAACGCGCGATCAACAGCCTCCATGCATCCGAGCAGTACGACATCTTCATCACCGGATCGAACGCCTTTTTGCTGTCGAGCGATCTGTCGACGCTCTTTACGGGGCGCACGTTCGAGATCGAAGTTTTCCCATTCTCGTTTGAGGAGTATCGCCTCTATAGTGACGAGGGCGAGGTCGATCGCGACTTCGATGGGTACGCGAGAATCGGCGGTATGTCCGGCTCTTACCCTTATCCACTGCAGGAGCAGCGCTACCAATATCTCTCCAATGTCTTCAAAACGCTCATCGTGAGGGATATCGTGCAGCGGCATAACGTGAGAAACGAATCGGCACTGCTGCGCATTGCCGATTACATGATGGACAACGTCTCCAACATAACGTCGGCACGCAACATTACAGATGTTTTGAATGCGGATGGGCTAAAGATTACGAACAAGACGGTCGGCACGTACATGGGGCACCTGTGCGATGCGTTTGCCTTCTATAAAGTTCGTCGGTACGACATTCGCGGCAAAAAATACCTTAAGAGCGGCGAGAAGTATTACCTGGCAGACCACGCGTTCAAATACGCACTGCTTGGTACACGTGATATGGATTGGGGACGCGTATACGAGAACATGGTGGCCATCGAGCTGCTGCGCCGCGGATACGAGGTATACGTCGGTGTGCTCTATAAAAAGGAAATAAACTTTGTAGCAATCAAGCGAAGCGAGAAGCTCTACATTCAGGTGAGCGACGACATCAGCTCGGATAAGACGTTTGAACGCGAGATTTCGCCACTGCTGAGCATTGGCGATGCGTATCCCAAGATGATTCTTGCCCGCACGCATCACGAGGCCACGGATCGCGATGGGGTGCAGATCGTGGACCTGGCGAGGTGGTTGTGCGGCGAGGCTTAGCAAAAAATCCTATTCCTCAAAACTGAAAAATTTTCGATTTTGAGGAATAGGATTGGCGGCTGGTTGCTGCGACCTGGCGTTTACTCTATCCCAGCTCCTGCATGCGGCGGTAGATTTCGCAGATGCCCTTGATGGTGAGCTGTCCGTCGACTACGTCGAAGGCATCGGTCGAATCGGCGACGATGCCGGCGAGACCGCCCGTGGCGATAACGGTGGCGTCCTCGCGGCCCAGCTCGCGCTTCATGCGCGCGACCAGGCCCTCGGCCATGGCGGCAGCGCCCACCACGGCGCCGACCTTGATGCACTCCTCGGTATCGCGACCGATGGCGTGCTCGGGCGCCTCGAGCGGAACGCTGGCGAGCTTGGCGGCGCGGGTGGCAAGCGCGTCCATGGAGATACGGATGCCCGGCGCAATCGCTCCGCCAATGTAATATCCGTCCTCGTCGATGACGTCGATATTGGTCGCGGTGCCAAAGTCCACCACGATTGCCGGCGCGCCGTAGAAAGTTTCGGCCGCAACGGCGTTGGCGACGCGATCGGCGCCCACGGCCTGGGGGCGCGCCGCGCGCAGCTTGGTCACGGCGGCCGTCTGCGGCCCAATGACGATGGCGTCCGCGGCAATGCGGTCGGCCACGGCGTGCCATTCGCGCTGTCTCTTATACACATCTGACGCTGCCGACGAAGCTAGAAGTGTAGA
>CABSMN010000096.1 GCA_902478765.1 uncultured Collinsella sp. | reverse complement strand
CCCTGCAGGTAGTCGATCATGTCATGGTCGAGCTTGCTCGGGTCGTGGCGAATGTCCACCAGCGATACAACCAGGTTAAAGCTGCGCTCGGAGTCGAAGAAGTCGCCGATGAGCTCGGCCCAACGGTCGCGCTCGGCCTTGGAACGACGGGCGAAACCATAGCCCGGCAGGTCGACGAAGTGCACGTCGTCAGCCTCAAAGAAGTTGATGTTGCTCGTCTTGCCCGGCGTGCTCGAAACCTTGACCAGGTTTTTGCGGCCAAAAAGCTTGTTCATGATCGATGACTTGCCCACGTTGGAGCGGCCGACGAAGCTCACCTCGGGGCAGGTGGACTCGGGAATCTGCGAAACCTTGCCATAGCTGGCAACGAACTTGGCAAGCTGGTAGTTAATGGAATCGGCCATGGACACTCCTTGGTCGTAGGTTTTTACAAAACGGGCGCGCTATTACGCGGCGGCGATACGACGAACGATGTCAAGCGTGATGCCGCTCGCGGTACGAGCGTACTCATCCAGATCGAACTCGCGCTCACAAAACGCGTCATATGCCTCGTCACAATTATCGCTGATAGCGCGCAGCACCAGGCAATCGACACCATTCTTGGCCGCGATGTGCGCAATTGCCGCGCCCTCCATCTCGACGCAATCGGCATGCGCGGCCTCAATCGCAGCGTTACGCATGGCGTCACCCGTAACAAAGCGGTCACCCGTGGCGATAGTGCCACACAGGAACTGCTTGGGGTCCTTCTTCGCAGATGTCTCATCCGCCGAGGCATCCACAAATCCATGCTCGGCAAGCACGGCGGCGGCAACATCAGCCAACGCCGGCGTCGAGACAAACTCCTCGAGCCCCGGCGCGGACTCGGCGATGAGTGCCGTATCGGTATCCAGATAGCGCAGGCACTTGCCTATAACCACGTCGTTAATATGCAGTTTAGGGTTTAGGCCTCCCGCGATACCCGAAAACACAACGGCCTGCGGGGCGTATTTGCTGATGAGATGCTGCGTTGCGGCAGCGGCGTTCACGGTACCCATGCCAGCGGTCGTGGCGACCACCGTCAGACCGTCAAGCTCGCCGCTCACAACGGTCAAGCCCGCCTCCTGCGCCTCATGTGCGCCACTCAGCTCTTCTTTAATCTGCGCAACCTCTTTTTCGAGTGCGCCTATGATCGCGATGGTTGCCATGCCATCCCCCAAATCCGTGCAAATTGCTTATCCACGGTATGGTACCAGCATTTTGGCTCTTTCACTTTTTACGAAGTCGCTAGGCCAACGAGGACCGCACATCATAGAGCGCCTTTGCAATCGCGGCCACGGCCTCACTCGATTGGTCGCTCCACGGCATCGACGTCATGATGCTCATAACATAGCTATGGCCGTCGACGTCGATCAGTCCGGCATCACATGTCGAATAGCAACCGTCCTCGCTGATCCAGCCTGCCTTGTTGCGCACCGAGACCTGATTGTCCGCAATGCCATCGCGAATAAACGAGCGCGATGTTGATGCCAGAAGGCCCGACAACCACTGTGAAGTCTCGGTATCCGTGCTCAGATACTCGCTCATCTCACGCCATAACCTAGCAGAAGTGCGCGGGCAATAGGTGGGAAAATCACTCATCGGATCGAGTGCGGTATCGTAATCGACGCCAAGACTGACAATCCAATCCTCGTAATCGACACGGTCAAACGCCGCGCGTAACGCAATAAACGAATCGTTGTCCGAATTAACGACCGCGGCCTCGATTAGGTCGCGCACCGTCTGCCAGCCCATGTTATAGCCACCATAGGTGCCAAGGGAATCATCAAGTGAGACCTGGCCCGTCTCGACCAGAGATTCGCAGATGTACAACGCATAGAGTGCCTTGTAGCTACTCGCGCCGTAAACCTCGACATCGGCGTTATACGTCGCGCCCTTGCCGCTCGACAAATCGTAAAACACCGCGCCCACATCGCCCAATTCCTGGGCCTGATCAAGGGCATCTTGGAGTGCGGCGAGGCTCTCATCCTCCAGGGCGGGGATCTGGTCATCAACCAATGAGAAGGTCTGCACGGTATCGCCTGAGGGAATATCGTTAAAGTCCGCCTTCGAAAGCCTCGTCTTAAGGCTCGCTGTCGACAGGGTTTGACTTGCGGTGGCTTTAGATTCAGAGACCTTTTTGTTTTGCGTCTGTACCGTTGACGCATCTGAGTGTGCCATTCGCTCCGACGCGTAGGTTTTGGCGGTAATTCCGAGGATAATAACCGCCAACGTTAGCATCCCAACGGCGGCAATCTTCGTCACGCGGATGCGAACGTCAGCGAGGCCACGCGAAGGCGTGCCCTTCGTCTCATATCTGCTGCCATGCTGCGGCACATACTCGTCCCGCGATGCGTTGCTTCGCACGTGGTCTCCTGACTGCTACCGTTTATATACGAGCAGCATAATACCGAGCAGGCATTTCTTTCCAAAGATATTCAGCGGCGTTTAAGGTGTCTTTAAAGAAACCACAAGCGTTTCTATGCATTTTTGCCAATTCTGTTGCACATCTCTACCCAAAACGCAGTTGCGGTGAAATAGTTCCTGTTTGGGCGGCATAAGCCGAAAAACAAGAACTATTCCACCGCAACTTGACGGGGCTCTTTGGCAATCAACTTGGTGCCCAGGGGCGCTCATTTAAGTCTGTCCCCAATGAGTGCCTTTGGGGCGCGAAAATGGCACGCTAGCCGATGGCGTTTTTTAGCTCCGCACGGCGCTCTTTCATGCCGGCCATAACGGCATTGCGCAGCTCGGGCATACGCGCGGTATCCATCTGGGGCACGCCCTCGAGCTTATAGGGAATGCCCAGTTGCTCGTACTTGACGACACCCATCGTGTGATACGGCAGCATTTCCAGGCCCACCACGTTGTGCCATGGAGCGATGAGGCGACCGAGCTTCTCGCACTCCTCCACCGTGTCGGTAATGCCCGGCACCACCACGTGGCGGATAACGACCTTGATCTTGCGACGTGCAAGCTCATCGCCAAACGCCAGGATGCGTGCGGGATCACAACCGGTCAGCTTTTTATGCTCAGCCGGATCGGCATGCTTGATGTCGAGCAGCACCATGTCGGTCTCGTTGAGAACGGCATCGAACTTCTCGGGGTGGTTGGGATCGAACGCATAGCCGCAGCTGTCCAAGCAGGTATGCACGCGGCCATCGGGGTTGTTGTGCATTGCACGGAACAGGTCGGCCAAAAACTCAGGCTGTAGGAGCGGCTCGCCGCCGGACACCGTAATTCCGCCGCTGCGATAGAACTCGTGGTTACTCTGGAACTCATCCATGAGGTGCTCGACGGTCACCATCGTGCCGCCGTTGACCGACCAGGTATCGGGATTGTGGCAATACGCGCAGCGCATGGGACAGCCCTGAACAAACACCACAAAGCGGATGCCGGGTCCGTCGACCGTTCCCATCGTCTCGATTGAATGCACGCGGCCAAGGGCAAACGCAGAGTCCTCGGGACGAGCGTCCACACCCTCAAGCGTCATTTCTGCCATTCGCGCTACCTTGCCTCTCCTTGGGTGCAACCAATTAAAATGCCAGAGCCATTCTAGCCCATACGCATGATGGTGAAATGGTTTAGCGGTCAATTGGATTGTTCTATTTGACCCCACGCAAGAGCGGCGGGAGGGTTATCGCAACCCGCCCGCCGCCGTGGCAATAGAAATCGATAGACGCCAGGCCTTTACGCCTTGAGCGTGAGCACCGCGCCGAAGGCGGTCGGGCCGCAATGGCTCGAGATGACGCCGCCGACCTGAGTCCAGGTAATGTCCTTAAAGCCCAGGTCGTGTGCATAGACTTCCATGTCGTCGCGCAGCTCCTCGGAAAGACCTACCGAATACGCCAGGCCAATGTGCGAGTAGTCAATCTCGCCCTTGGCAACCATGTGGTCAATAAAGGCGCGGGCGCACTTGAGCATAGAGCCGCGGAACTTCTTGGTTGCCACGAACTTGCCGCCCGTTACCTCAATGCAGGGCTTAATCTTGAGCAGATGAGCGCCCAGGAACGCGACGTTGGACAAGCGACCGCCGGCCTTAAGGAAGGCGAGATCGGTTGGGACAAAGCCCAACAGCACGCGGTCCATTACGGAGTTCGTAAATGCAAAGATCTCGTCGACGGTGGCATCGGGGTGAGCCTCGATGTATTTGGCGGTCTCGACGACAACGAGCGACTGGCCTACCGAGACAAAGCGCGTGTCCATGGAGAACACGTAGTCGCGCCCCTGGGCCGCAATCTTTGAGGACTGATGCGAACAGGTCGTGGCCTCGGAATATGCAAGATGCAAAATAGTTGCGTCGGGTTGCTCGGCATGAATGCGGTCGTACACATGCGCAAAATCCGCTGGCGAACAGCCACTGGTCTTGGGCATCACACCAAACTCGTTGCAGCGCGAATAAATCTCGAGCGGATCGATCGAGCCGTCCTCGACGGTCTCGTCACCAATCGTGACATGCATGGGCACGCGCACGATGCCGTAGCGCTCGCAGAGCTCCGGCGTCACATCCGACCCAGACTCAACCACGATTACGTACTTGCCCATTCTTATCACGACCCATCTCGACGTTGGCTTTTTAATATGTGACGCACGTCCGCTGTCCTGCCGCAGAACGGCCCCCAAGCGCCAAAGAGACGCCGCCCCTTGCACACAACAAAGGACAGCGTCTCCCTGGAAAACTCCGTGCTTGTCTGAGATTCTACACGGTTTATTAAGGAGTGTTACTTATTCCGCAAACGGTCGCTATACGCGATAAACGGTAGTTGGCCGCGACAACTGCGACACATTCCGTCCAGCAAATCCAATCGTGCTCCACGCACGGTTAATGCACGAGGCGGTAGAAATTCATCGATGCCGCACCCTCGGCGTGCAGTTCCATCGCCGGAACCGTCGGCGAATAGGTACGGCTCGTAAGTGCCGCCTCGCCGCCATTTGCAAAAATCTCGACCATCGTAGTGTCCGAAAGCACGCGTAGGTCGCGAAGCTCGCTGAGCTCGATCAACCTCTGGTCGCGCCCATAGCCTTCGTCACCCATGTCGAGGGTAAGCATCCCGTCCGCATAACGCACATAGACGCCCTTTCGAATCTCGAGCTCGACCATCTTGGCGCCCTCGCAGGAAACCACGACATCAAACAGGCGTCCCGGCTCCTCAACGGTTTCACCGCCTGTCGCGCGAACGCAGTCGCCACGCATTCTCTCAATCTCGTGCGCCGGCCGCTGGCAGAGCTTACCGCCGCGCATGCTCAGCTCTCTCGGCACCGTCAACGCGCACTGCCACCCGCGCGCCACCGTCGGGCTTTCCGCCGTCGCATCGGGGCAACCCGACCATCCGATCATCAAACGCCGACCTGCAGCGTCCTCAAAGGACTGCGGGGCATAGAAATCAAAACCGGCATCGACCATCGGAGGTATGCCCTGCCCGGCGATCTTAAAGCTCGGCGCCTCCCAATCGGCCTCGATGGAGAACCACAGTCTCTTATACACATCTGACGCCGCCGACGAAGC
>CABSMN010000095.1 GCA_902478765.1 uncultured Collinsella sp. | reverse complement strand
TCTGAAGGTCGTGCGCGAAGGCGACGACGGCGCAGCCTTCACGTTCACCAACACCTACAGCGTGGCGCCCATCGATTCTGTGGTGACCGACCAGGTCAAGACGGTCAAGCGTCTGACCGGACGCGACCTTGCAGCCGGCGAGTTCACGTTTGAGCTGCTCGAGGACGGCGTGGTTGTCGCTAGCGGCACCAACGACGCCAGCGGCACCGTCGCACTGAGCCCGATCCACTACGAGGCGCCCGGCACGCACACGTACATGTTGCGCGAGGCTTGCCCCAACGCGCTCGGCCTGTACAAGGGCGTCACCTATGACGGCACGACCTACACCGTCGTGACCACCGTCTCCGACAACGGCGACGGCACGCTGACCGCGACGCACAAGCTCGAGGGAACCACCGAGTCCGCTGGCTTTACCAACAAGTATCACGCCATGCCCACTCAGGTCTCCATCGGCGCCATCAAGGTACTCGAGGGACGCGAGCTCAAGAAGGACGAGTTTAGCTTTAAGCTCGCTGGCGAGGACATCGAGTCCACCGTCACCAACGATGCCGACGGCAAGATCAACTTCGACAAGTTCGAGTACGACGAGCCCGGAACGTACGTCTACACCATCAGCGAGGTCAAGGGCGACGAGGCCGGTATAACCTACGACAAGTCCGTCTTTACCGCGACCGTCAACGTGGTCGACGACGGCGAGGGCAACCTCAAGGCGAATGTCGCCTTTGCCAAGGGCGATAAGAGCGTCGAGGGTATCGTGTTCAACAACACGTACAAGAAGCCCGAGACGCCCGTGCCGACGCCCGATCCCGGCACACCCAAGACCGTGACGAACATCGTCAAGACGGTCAAGGGTTTCCTGCCCACCACGGGTGACCAGCAGGCCGCTGCACTGCTCATGGCATTTGTTGTCGCCATGGCCGGCGTCGGAGCCTTGGTCTGGGGTATCCGTAAGCGCTAGGCACGCTGGCAACGCCCGGGGCCAAAAGGCCCCGGGCGGCTGGCGGGGAGCCAGAACACAGCCCCCACCCCCATCCCCGGCCGTCACGGAGGTATCTCCCTCCTCCGTGGCGGCACTTTTGTGTGCCGGGGGCGCCACGAAACCGGCCCATCTACTACGTTTAGCCCCTTACCCCCAACCATGCCAAAAAAACGCGAAGACAAAACCGCAGGTAGAACGCCTGCCGTTTTCTGGAAAATGGGGATATGGTCGGGGGTATTGAGTCAAACGTAGTAGATGGGCCGATTTCGTGGCGAGCGGTTCCGGCTGATCCCTTGGGGACGGAGGAAAACGGATCATTTTGGTCCAGCGAGGCTGGCGGAGGCACTCGTGCAGGGCCGCCCGAACAAAACTATGCCGGTTTACTACGACGAATTCGACATTCCCGACCATGGCTGCATTTTTCTAAATATTGCAAACGTTCTACCTGCGGTTTTGCAAGCGCGCAATTTGCTGCGGTCGGAGACGGGCGATTCATCGTAGTAAACCGGCATAGTTTTGAAATGGCATTAAATCGATAACAGCTATTTTGCTCTGCCGGAGCGGTTGGCCGTTGGGTAATTACCCTCGCAGATAGGCGATGGCGATTTGGGTGCGGTTGCGCAGGCCCATTTTGGCAAGGATTGAGCTGATGTGGTTGCGTACGGTGCCTTCGCCCATATAGGCGGTGGCGGCAATCTCCTTGTTATCGAGGCCGCGGGCGATGAGCTCGGCGACTTCGAACTCGCGGTCGGTTAGGCTGACAAAGGCCGCAGGCCGGCGGGGCGTGCCCGCCTCAACGTCCGTTCCGTCAAAATCGACGTCCTCGATCGCCTTGCCCTCGAGCACGCGTTTGCCATCCATGACCTGCGTCAACGCGGGAGGGATGGCAGCGACGTCGGTTTTAATCAAGTAGCCGCGCGCGCCCAGTTTGAGCGCCGACACAATGTATTCGTCATCCGAGAATGTCGTCAGAAACACCACGCGCGCCGCAGGGTCGCGCTCAAGGATCTCGCGTGCCGCTGAAAGTCCGTCGCGCCCCGGCATCTGAATGTCGAGCAGTGCGATATCGGGCGCGTGTTCGGCATAGAGCGAAACCGCGTCGTTGCCGTTGGCGCCGGTGCCCACTACCTCGATCTGCGGCTGGGCGCCCAGGATAATCTTGAGCGAATCGACCACCAAGCGGTCGTCGTCGACAACAATGAGCCTCATCGGGCGTCATCTCCTTGCTGCTTGGGAACGGTGGCAAACACGCGCCAGCCGGGGGAGCCGGCACGCGGGCCGGCGGTGAAGGTGCCGCCAAGCGCCTCGATGCGCTCGCGCATGGAGGCGAGCCCCATGCCCTCCGTGGCGCCGCGGCCGCTTGCTTGGACCCCGTCCGCGCCATCGTCGGTAACGATGAGCTGGTAAAACGACGGATGCTCCATGCACCGTACGGTGACGGTCTGGGCGCAAGCGTGGCGCATGGCGTTGGAAAGCGCCTCGCGCAGCACCGCCGCAAAGCAGTTGGCGACATTTGCGGGCGCATGCTCGGCCAAAACTTCAAGCTCAACCTGCGGGCCGCCGTCCGAGCGCGCGCCTTCAACAATGCGTTCGAGCTGCACGGAAAGGTCGACGGCGTTGTCGTTGAGCGCGTGGACGCTGACGCGTACGAGCTGGAGCGCCTCGTCAACCGTGCGTTTGACGTCGGCGAAATCGGCGGCGACGCCAGGCTCGTCGGCGTGGACCATGCGAAGGGCTTCGGCCTGCAGCGAGGCACGCGTGAGCTGGTGCCCGACGTTATCGTGGATCTCGCGCGCGATGCGGGCGCGTTCGGCGAGCGTCGCGAGCTCGACTTCGTAGTCCTGGCGGTCAGCTAGATCGCGGTTGCGCGCCTCGAGTGCGAGGGCTCGTTCCTGCAGCTCGTCGCGGATGCGGCGCATGCGCTGCTGTTCGCGCTCCAGCTGGGCGGTACGTAGCGATAGCAAGATGGCGGCAACTGAAAGGACGGCGGTCAGCAGAAGCGTTCGGGCGGTGAGCGCGTCGGTGCGAAGGTCCGCAACGAGTGCAAAGACAAAGGCGAGGCCAATGCCCAGCGCGACCCAGGCGTGCTCACGGCGCGCGCGTCGCGCGATGTCATAGAGGGCGAGAGGTGCAAACGGCACAAACGGCGGCACGAAGACGGCCGCGATGATGTAGACGTAGCTCGCGGCCTCGCCTGCACGGCGTGTGCGTTCCCCCTGTACGACCTCGGCCAGCGAGGTGGCAATAACGCCAAGGCAAAACGCCGCGACCAGGCGAGCGTCCACAGCAAGGCCCATGGCGGCCGCAATGCAGCACGCCAGCACGATCGATTTGTCGAAAAGCCTGTTCATACGGGTATTGTACGCGAACCCGCGCGTGGTGGAGGAGCCGCCTGCGCAACCGTGACATTCCTCCCGTGCGGCAAAGCGGGGACGTCGGCGGGCCGCACGGCCAAGCCCCGCACTCGTGACAAAGCTCACTGGCGTGCGCCGGCGGCTCCTGCGATGATGCAATCGTACCGGGCCGCAATCAACGGAAGGGCCGCCTCATGACAGACATCGTCCACGTCGAAAACCTCGTCAAGCGCTATGACGACCTTATCGCGCTCGACCACTTTAACCTGAGCATCGCCACCGGCGAGATCTTTGGCCTGCTCGGACCCAACGGTTCGGGCAAGACTACGTCCATCAACTGTATCCTGCAGCTGCTTGCCTACGACAAAGGCACCATCGAGCTCTTTGGCGAGCCCATGACGCCCGCTCGCTACGACCTCAAGCGCCGCATCGGCGTGGTGCCGCAACAGGTGGCGGTGTTCGACGAGCTCACCGTGCGCGAGAACATCGACTATTTCTGCAGCCTCTACGTCAACGACCGCAAACGCCGCCGCGCGCTGGTGGACGAGGCGATTGACTTTGTCGGCCTGGGCGACTTTACCAAGTTTCGCCCCGGCAAGCTCTCGGGCGGCCTGGCGCGCCGGCTCAACATCGCCTGCGGCATCGCGCACAAGCCCGAGCTCATCTTCTTTGACGAGCCCACGGTGGCGGTCGACCCGCAGAGCCGCAATGCCATCCTGGAGGGCATTGCGGCTCTGCGCGACGAGGGCGCCACGGTGGTGTATACCAGCCATTATATGGAGGAAGTCGAGCAGATCTGCAACCGCATCATGATCATGGACGGCGGGCGCGTGCTGGCGCAGGGCACCAACGACGAGCTCAAGCGCATGATTCAGATGGGCGAGCGCGTGACTGTCGAGGTCGGCGCCGTCGAGACCGCCACGGTCGAGCGCCTGCGCGCCCTCGAGCACGTGCTTTCGGTTGAGCTTTCCGGCGGCGAACTCGTCTGCACCTGCGAGGCGAGCCCGCACAATCTGGTCGACATCCTCGACACGCTGCGCGCCGCCGACGTGGCACTCGGCCGCGTGTGGAGCGAGCCGCCGACCCTCAACGATGTGTTCCTCGAGATCACCGGCCGCGAGCTGCGCGACTAGGGGGCAGCCATGTTCAACACCATCATCACCACGGTCAAGACGCTGCTGCGCCGGCCGAGCACGTGGGTCTGGGGCGCGGTCTTTCCCATTGCGCTTTCAACGATGTTTATGTTTATGTTCGCGAACCTGAGCTCTGACGGCACGGTCGACCCGGTGCCGGTGGCCGTCGTGGCGAATGAGGCCTGGGACGCCTCGACCTTTAAGGACGTGACGGCTTCGCTTGCCAAGGAAGGCGACGATCAGCTACTTGAGATCCACGAGTACGAAGACTTGGCTGCCGCGCGCAAAGCACTCAAGGCCGGCGAGGTCTCGGGCATCTATACGGTCGACGCTGCGGGCACGCCCAAGCTCACGCTGCTATCGAGTTACGACGGCTCGCGTGCCTCGTCCGTGCTCACCGACCGCAGCATTCTGGAGACGGTGGCAAGCTCGTATACGCAAAATGCCGAGCTCATGTTCCAGATTGCCCAGGACAACCCGGCGGCGCTCGCCGACCCGGAGGCGGTTGCGCGCGCCCTGTCGCTCGAGGGCGGCACCCGCCGCGTAAGCCTGACGCGCACCACGCCCGATGGCACGGTCATCTACTACTATGCGCTCTTTGGTCTGGTCGCGATGATGTCTGCCGAGTTTGCCGCCTTGAGCGTCGTCGATCTGCAGCCCAATCTGTCGGGCCTCGGCGCACGTCGCTGCGTGGGCGGTCTTTCCAAGACGGCGTCGCTGGCTGGCATCTTTGTGGGCTCGTGGCTGGTCTCCTTTGCCTCGATGGCGATTGCGATTGGCTACGTGCGCCTGGTCGTGGGCATCGACTTTGGCGGGCGTGAGGGACTGTGTTTGGTGGGCGCCGCCGCTTCCGCGCTTGCTGCCACGGGCTTGGGGCTCTTTGTGGGCACGCTTCCCGTTAAGGGCGGCAAGGCGTCCAAGTCGGGCATCCTCACGGGCTTTGCCACCACGTGCGCCCTGTTCGCCGGCCTCTACGGCGAGCCGGCGATGGCGCTTGCCGACGATGCTGCCCGCGCCTGCCCGGCCGAGTGCTGGTTCAACCCCGTCAAGCTCATCTGCGACATGTTCAACCGCCTGTATTTCTTTGAGGACCTGGG
>CABSMN010000094.1 GCA_902478765.1 uncultured Collinsella sp. | reverse complement strand
GCTGCAAAAATGGGTGCGGGCGTTGCAGGACTTACCGGCGCCCGTCACGCCGCTAATGGCATCGACAATCACGGGACCGTTCTCGGCCACCCAGCCCGCGCGCACGGCGGGCGCGGCGGCAAGGCTCGTTGCGGTGGGATAGCAACCGGCGCAGGCGACCAGCACGGGTTTGCCGTCGGCATGGTCGGATGCGGCGGTCTCCAAGTCCTGGCAGAACAGCTCGGGCAGACCGAAGGCACGGGTCTTGAGCAGCTCGGGGCTCGTATGCTCGGCGGCATACCAAGCCTCAAAAACGGACGCGTCGTTCAGACGGTAGTCGGCCGAAAGATCAAAGCAGGAGACGCCCGATGCAAGCAGCGCGGGCACCCGTGCCATGGCAGCCGTGTGCGGCACGGCCAAAAAGACCGCGTCGCAGTTCTTGAGCTCGAGGGCATCATGCGTCGTAAAGACAAGATCGCTTACGCCGGTGAAGCTCGGGTACACCGCAGACAACGGCTGGCCGGCATCGGCGTTGGACGTAATGGCAGCAAGTTCAAACTCGGGATGACCGAGGACGAGGCGAATGAGCTCGGCTCCGGCATATCCAGCCGCGCCGACGATTCCAACCTTCAAAGACATATCAGACTCCTTGTCTGCGATTTATGCACCGATGCGCATTTCGCAGCGGTCGTTATGAAGTGGGTTGAAACTTTAGCACCAAAAGATGCATGAATACGTAAATGGCTTGCATATTCATGCATTGAAACATTCCCGACACATTCGCTTGAAGGAATTGACAAATGGAGCGGGCCCCGTATTGACCGGCGCTCCCAACGGCGCCGGGCAATACGGGGCCCGCCCATGCGAAAACCAAGTTGTTAGGATGAGCCAGCTGGCTAGAGCTCGACCGGCACCCATTCGTCGTGATTGCAGATAAAAGCCTCGGGATCCTCGACGCTAAAGAAGACGAGCGTGGGGTCGTTAGGCCCCTCATAGTGCTCGCCCAGGTGCTCTAGATGCTTCCACCCGGCTTCGCGCATTTCGCCTAAAGCCCGGTCATCCAAGCCGGCACGCCCGCGCAAGATGAGCCAGCCATGGCCCGGCCACCAACTCGTGGCCTCAAAGCGCTGGTTTTGCAGCAGCTCTTGCCACACATCTTTGGTGCGCGCTGTTACAAACCACAGCTTGCCGTCCTGGATCTGCGCAAACGAAAACGGACGCACATGAGGCTGTCCGTCAACGCTCGTCGCCAAATACCATGCCGGCACCGACGTCAGATACTCCAACACCGTATTCAATCCGTCCATGTGTCCTCCTGGCGCTAGCTAATTCGGAACGGGTAGTTAATTTGAGACGCGCTAGAGCTCCAGGCGCTCCTCGCTGCCGTCGATATCACAGAAGCGCGCGGCAATGTTGCGGACCGAAAAGAAAGCAAGGCGGCCGTCGTTGGCACTCTCGTGTTCCTCGCCGATGCCCACCATGTGCTTAAAACCCGCTTGACGCACCTTGTCGCTCGCAACTGCGTCGTCCTCAAGTGCGGCTTCGCCGGTCAATACGATCCAGCATTCCCCCGGCTTCCAGCCCGAGAGCTCAAACTTGGGATTCGCACTCAGCTCCGCCCACACATCCTTGTCGCGCGACGTGCAAAACCACAGCTTACCTTCATCGACCATGGCAAACGAAAACGGCCTCACGCGAGGCTGATGCCCGTCGGCCACATCGGTCGTGGCCAGATACCACGCCGGAATGCGCCTGAGATACGAGCAGGCGCGCTCAAGCTGAGCTGTGCGGTCGTTGTCGGTCATAGGGACCCCTTTCTTGCGCTCGAATCGCGCCTAAACAAGTTGAAGGTTGACGACGATGACACACGCAAACAGCAGCATCGTCACCACCGCAGCCAGCGCATCCCCGCGGCGAAATGCAAGCGCATGCAGACGCGTGCGGCCCTGCTCGCCGTGATAGCAGCGTGCATCCATGGCGGCAGACAGCGTCTCGGCATGACGGAACACGCCCGTGAACAGTGGAATCGCCACACTGCCGAGCATACGCACGCCGCCGAGCGGGCCACCCGTTACGCGTGCACCGCGGCTTGCCTGCGCGTCCGCCGTCTGCTTCATCTCGGTGGCGAACTGCGGCATAAAGCGCAACGCGATGCCCATGATCATGCCGAGCTCGTGCGCAGGAAGTCCCACACGCGCAAACGGTGCGAGCAGACGCTCAAAGCCCGCGGTGAGGTCGAGCGTCGGTGTGGTGAGCGTAATAGCGCTCATACCGGCCATCATCAAGGTCAGACGGCAGGTCATAAAAGCGGCGGAATGCAGCGAGCCCTCGCTTATCCGCAGAAAGCCGAGCTGCCACAGGATGCGCCCACTCTGATCGGTAAACAAGTTGAGCACCGCGACCACGACGACGATTGCCAGCAGCGGCGCCATCGACGACAGAACGCGACGAACCGGCACCCGAGACACGGTATAGATCAGAACAACGAAGATTGCGACCGGGACCAGTCCGCGGAAGCTGCCAACCGTGAGCGTCGTGATCAGAAACACAAAGCCCAAGAGCAACTTAGTTCGCGGGTCCAGGCGGTGGATTGCACTATCGCCGGGATAGTAGCTGCCAAACGAAAACGCCTCCATTAGCAGCCCTCCTCTCGCGCGACCGTCTTGGATTTAGCAATGTCCGCGACGTTAGAAGGACCGTCTGAGCGACCGATCAGCAAATCTGTCAGCTCGTCGGCCAGCGACTCAACCGTATAGAGCCCGCCGCAACGCAGCGGCACGCCCGCTTCCGCGAGCGCCAACGCCATGCGCTGGGCGGCGGGAACGCCCAAGCCGATCGACTTGAGCTCATCGGCATGTGCAAACACCTGCGCGGGGGTTCCCTCGGCAAACACCGCACCTTCGTTCATCACGACGATGCGGTCGCAGCAGTTGGCCAGGTCATCCATACTATGCGAAACCATGACAACGGTCAGGCCATCGCGGTGAAGTCGATCGATAAGCTCAAGGAAATCCCTGCGCGCAGCCGGATCGAGCCCCGCCATGGGTTCATCGAGTACCAGGACCTCGGGCTCCATGGCGAGCACACCGGCAAACGCCACACGCCGTTGCTGACCGCCCGAAAGCTCAAAGGGACTCTTGTCGCCGACCGTGGAAAGGTCGAGGCCCACGCGCGAGAGCGACGACTCGACGCGACGGTCGACTTCATCTTGCGGCAAGCCAAGGTTGTGCGGGCCAAACGCCACGTCCTGCGTCACGGTTTCGGCAAACAGCTGACGCTCGGGATATTGAAACACCACGCCGACCTTGGCCTTAACCGCGGCGGCGTCTTTCTTGTTTGACAGATCGAGCCCCAGCGCGCGAACGAATCCCTCCTGGGGGCGAATCAAACCGTTGAGATGCTGGACCAGCGTCGACTTACCCGAACCGGTATGACCTGCTAAACCCAGGAACTCGCCGCGACGCACCGTCAGAGATACATCGCGCAGCGCCCACGGGCTGCTGGGGTCGTTTCCCCAGAGAGCCTGTTTATTCGATTTGCCCGCAGTGGCCGAGCGCTTGCGCCATCGACGGCGCTCGCGAGCACTCAGCGAGTAACTATGCGAGAGGTGCGAAATCTCGATGACGGGCTCCGACACGGCTGTCCCATCGGTTGCAGAGGAGGCGTTGTCGAGCACACGAGAATCGGATGCAGAAGGCCGCCCTGCGGTGTCTTCCCCACTCCGGTCGGCATATACCTGCGCAACCTCGGCGACCATATCCACCTCGCGCACCTGCGCATGAACGGGCACGCCCTTCGCACGAAGCGCCGTGCCCAAGCAGCACGACGCCGGCATATCCAGGTTGAGCTCCACGAGCCCATCTGCCCGCGTCAGAATCTCCTCGGGCGTACCGAGCATGGCAACGCGCCCCGCCCGAAACACCGCGACACGATCGGCCTCGGCGGCCTCTTCCATAAAGTGCGTAATCATCACGATGGTCATGCCACGATCATGCAACGCGCGGCAAGCCTTCATGAGGCCCTTGCGTCCACGCGGATCGAGCATCGAGGAAGCCTCATCCAAGATGAGCACGCGCGGTTCCATGGCAAGCACGCCAGCAAGCGCCACGCGTTGCTTTTGGCCACCCGAGAGCGCATAGGTCTCGTGACGCTCAAAGCCCACCAGGCCCACGCCCTTCAGCGCCTCGCGTACGCGCTGCGCAATTTGCGCCGATGGAACGCCAAGGTTTTCGGGACCGAACGCAACGTCATCTTCGACAAGCGTTGCCACCAACTGGTCGTCGGGATTCTGGAACACCATGCCTGCGGTCGAACGAATGTCGTAGACCAGCTCGGGATCGGACGCATCCATACCGTTGATACGTACCGTGCCCGCATCGGGCTGCAGCAGCGCATTCAGATGCTTGGCAAACGTCGACTTGCCCGACCCATTGCCACCGAGGATGCAGAAAAACTCGCCGTCCGCGATGTTCAGATCGATGCCGTCGAGCGCTTTCGCAGTGCCGTCGTAGCTAAATGAGATGCCCCGACACTCAATCATGCGCGGCCTTTGACCTGGTCCTTTTTAGGCGTGATGAGGTTGGAGACCGCTTTGTACACTGCAAGCGTGAGCACCGAGTTGAGCATGGTCTTGATGAGATTAAACGGCAGCACGGCGGGAAGCATGAGCGGCAGAATCACATCGGCCGAGCCATACCAGAACCAAACGCCGATGGTCAGGTTCGCGACCATGGACAGCGCCGTAGCGGCAATGACGCCGAGCGCCAGGCCAATCACGGCACCCTTGTAGGTGTGCATCTTTTGGTAGACGATCGCCGCGGGCAGAATATAGCCCAGCGTGGCAACCAGGTTCATAAGCGCGCCGACCCAGTCACCCGTAGTGAGCGCATGGATAACGATCGCCATGGCGGCAACAGCAGTACCGGCACCAGGGCCGTACGCAAACCCGCACACCATCGCCGGCACCAGCGACGGGTCATACGTCAAAAACGGCGCCGAGGGAAGAATGGGCAGCTGCACATACATAAACAGGGCGCCCAAGGCGCACATCAGCGCCATGGTAACGAGCTGTTTGGTGCTCCACCTATTCGTGTTTTCAAAATGGATATGCTGCGACTGTTCAGACATAAGATCACCTGCCTCTTTCATCCGGACTCTAACCGTTGGTACTGGAATCTCACCAGTTCAGCCGGCATGCGAACCAACGCACACCCGGGTCGCGGACTCATCGGCTCGGTCGCAGACGCCTCGCCTACGCCACGGTACCCCTTTGGCACCGCCCAATTTACCGCCAGTGGGGAATTCCACCCCGCCCTGAAACAGCACTTGCAAGTGTAGCACGAGCAATCGCTCGCGCAAGTATGCCGAGGGTAATTTGTCGCGGGGATCAGTTGCCGCAACAACCACGTTCCCCACCCATCCCAAAGTAGCGCGCTTTTCGCGCAAAGCGCGAAACAGCGAAGGGGACAAGCCACTGCAACAACCACATCCTCCACTCGCCCCAAAGCGGCGCGCCTTTCGCGGCAAAGCCGCGAAACAGCGACCGGGACACGTATTCCCAACAACCAAGTCCTCCGCCCACGCC
>CABSMN010000093.1 GCA_902478765.1 uncultured Collinsella sp. | reverse complement strand
GGGTGGACAGCGGGTAGTAGATCATGGGCTTGTCGTAGACCGGCAGCAGCTGCTTTGAGGTCACGAGCGTGAGCGGGTACAGGCGCGTGCCGGACCCGCCGGCGAGGATGATGCCTTTCACTGACTATGGCCTTTCTTTTCTTGCGGCCCTGCGGCCGGCACGGTTACCAAGAAGGCGGGCGCAGCAATCGATACCGAAGGCGATGAACTCGATCAAATTGCCCTCTCGAAGGAGCTGAGAGGAGACCGACTTGACGAGCCGACCTCCCTCGCCAATCTCACTTGCATGCATGAGATCGTCCGCATGCGTTTCGAGAAAGAAGCCGACGGCGCGGTTGCGAGCAAACTGCTGAGATGGCGTCAAGTTATGTGAGTGATAGACCTCGGCACGCGGCTCGTAGGCGACCTTCATACCTGAGGAGATAAACCTGGCGGCCATAAGCATGTCCTCGTTGGTGTTGACATGATCGAATCCACCGCATTCGAGATATGCGGTCCGTCGATAGGCGGAACAGGTGTCGGAGGCAAAGAACGTCTTAATCCCAAATTTCTTGAGGTCGCCTTTTGACCGAACAGACGGTGTGTCGGGATAGTTGAAATCACGTACTAGTTGTTCAAAACGGCGAGCATTGGCCTTGGGGAGTTGTCTGCCGCTCACAAGTGCGACAGAGCTATCAGCCAGCAACGGTTTGACAAGCGTTTCCAGGTAACGACTGGAAGCGGGCACAGCATCCTGTGTGAGAAAACAAACGAAATCGCCCTCGGTACGCCTCAAAGCCATGTCGCGGGTCGAACCGTGATTGAATTCCTTACGTTTTATACGAACGAAGTTAACCCGAGGATGCTTGGCAACCATGTCAACGGTACCGTCTTCGGAGGATGAGTCAACCACCAAGATATCGAGGGGCTTGAGAGTCTGAACCTCAATGAGAGCCAACAGGTCATCGATCTCACCCGCCGCATTTAAGGTAGGTATGATTACGCTCAAGGAAGGAGTCATCACTTGCCCTTCCTCATTGCCTTGAAGGTCTTAATAAACACGCGAACGTCTAGGCCAACCGATTAATGACGCACATAAAACAGCTCGCGAGCCTGCCTCTGGCCACTAGCCCACGTTGAGTCATTGCGGTCAGTGGCCGCCCACCAGCCAGTGATGCCCGGCTTACACGCAAGCACCTCATCGCGGGCATCACCGTACTCGTAGGTCTCTTCGAGCGTCACGGGCCTTGGTCCAATGACGGATAAATCACCCGTAAGAACATTGATGAACTGAGGAAGTTCGTCGAGTGAGGTGCGACGTAGAAAACGACCAACGCGCGTAATGCGCGGGTCATCGTCAACCTTTTGTTCGCGCTGCCATTGCGCCAGCTGCTCAGGAGTCATGTACTTCTCAGGGTGCTCGTGAGCGTCGGAGACCATGGTGCGGAGCTTGAAGATATAGATAGGCTTACCGCCCTTACCGACTCGCTTTTGGCGGAAGAACGGCTTGCCGGGGGAATCAATCTCTATGGCGACGCATGCGGCTACGACGGGGATAGCCAATACCAAACAGACGCCAGCAGAGAACACGATGTCGAAGGCTCGCTTGAAGGCAAAGTAGCCCGGTCCACCTTTCTTGGGGGCGGCGGCCATAGGATCGGCAGCAGGTGACCTATAGCTTCCTGTCGCCACGAAACCTATCGCTGGATCAGGGTTCTCGACCGGAGGTTGAAATTCCGTCGCTACATGAGCATTAGAGCCATTCTGCCCATCATTGACTTGACCGATCATCGACGTACCACCAGGAACATCAGTTATATATTCAGTTTTATCCGACACGTTCTCTTCCAACACTTCGTCCCCAGGCCGGGGATCCTCCCTATTCTGTGCAGCAATCGCCAGCAGCTAGGCAATCGCCTTTTTGAGGTTGCGCATCACACGCTGCTCATTCGAAAGCACGGCAAGGCCAACGCGGGTGGTTACGCGTCGGCCGCACAGGTTGAGCTCCAAAAAAGCCGTGCTCTTGCGTCTGTTAATGGTTTTGATAAGGCCTTCGTGACCCAGCAGCGGACCAGCCGTTACTACGACTTGATCGCCGTCTTTTAAGGCTTCGCTCATGGGCACTACACGATCTCCCCTGTTGGTAAAGCTACCAATGAGCTGGGTCTCTTCTTTTGCCAGCGGCACAAACTGACCGTCCTGGGCAAGCACCCGGGCAAAGTCGTCCATGCGCAGCAGGTACTGTTGCACGGTGCGGGGATCCGCTGTATCACAGATGAGATAACCGGGAAAGAGCGGCTTGGTCGTGTTGACCCATTCGCCGTGTACCTTGATCTCGGTTTGATATTGGGGATAAAAGAGCTCTTGCATGGCGTCAGCCGGCACCACGCGCTCGATGCGCTCACGCATAACGTCTTCGCGACCGTTAATGACCTGAATCACATACCACACGAGCACCACCCCCTTGCTGTCTTACGTGTGGCTCACGGGGTTTGGGTATGGCTTCGCCAGGGCGCTTGTGCGCGAAGGCGCTCCATATTCAAACCCTGAGCCCAGTTAGACAAGCACGTGGCTCTGCCCCACCGTGAACGGTATGTATAAATGCAGAAACTGAGGCTGTAAGCGTGTATCGCAAGTTTGCCCACAACCCCAGCTGGCTGCGTGCGAGCCAGTCAAGCGGGTACAAAACTGGACCGCACGCAAACAGCTGAAGAACTGCTACGTGTTGACATACAACAATTGTTCATTTGCATCTTTTGATTAATTCAATGCAAATAAATAAAGTCGCATGACTTCTTTATTGGAGCTCGTGGTGTTTCTGGCACCGCCGTTACGGCCGGATGCTGATTGACCCTGCGCTTTGAGGTTTGCTGGAACCGCGAGCGCAGTTGAACTCATGTAACGTTAGGTATCCTAGCACAAGCTGTTAGTGAAACTAATTTGAGTAGCGGCTAACAACATTTCGTTCATTTAGCGTGCTCAAGGGGGTTGTTTTGGGATGTTGTTCACGTTGGCGCAGGTTATTGGGGCGCTGGCAGTGATTAGGGGCGTTCCTGAAGCCCAAATGGAGCAGCGATCTGCACTGATATTCACGTTTGACTAACAAACTATGAACAGACATGGGAAATAAATTGTGCAACTTTTTGCGGGTGTTGGCGTGGGCGTCGCACTGCGAAGATGCTCATCGCACAATAGGCACGCCTGGCTACAGAGTCAACGCATTTTGGGGTGGTTTGTTGGAAAACTATGGGGTTCAGCTAGATGTGGGCGTGCGGTTTATGGGACGAGGTTGACGATCCCTTCTCCCAGTGCGAGGTTCACCGAAACGGAAGAAAATACATATAGAACATGCGTTCTATATCTGATAGAATAAAGTCAAAGGTATACGGGCAACGTGAGCCGGTACGGAGGCCCCCAATGGTACGTATCGGCGAGATGGATGCTTTATTCACAGCGACCGTCACTCAGAGCCCTTAGGCAGGTACGCGCTCCTGCTGGCCGACACCCATAAAGTTCGGCAGACAATCGAGTATCGAATTGGACATGCATGTGCCCAATGGATTGATGAGGTGCGCGAAAATGAATGGCAATCAGATTGTTCTCTTTGAATCCAACGACCGAGAGGTCACGATTCCTGTTGTAATTGACAAAGGAAGCGAAACTGTATGGCTGACCCGAAATGAGATGGCAGCGCTGTTTGATAGGGATGTCAAAACAATCGGCAAGCATATCAACAACGCTTTAAAGGAGGAATTAAGCGATGATGATTCAGTTGTCGCAAATTTTGCGACAACTGCTGCTGACGGCAAAAGATATCAAACTGATCATTACAGCTTGGACATGATATTGTCCATTGGATACCGCGTTAAATCTCAACGCGGTGTTGAATTCCGTCGCTGGGCAACCAATGTGCTCCACAAGTTAATTATTGAAGGACACGTTGAAAACGAACGTAGACTCGAGCAACTAGGGACAGTCGCTCAGATTATCGAACGTCTGCCCGAGGACCTCGGCTCTCGTGAGATACTCGATATCGTTGAGAGCTATATAGATGTCTTTAAACTGCTCGATGAGTACGATCATGAATCCATTGATCGGCCCAAGGGACAAACTGGGATATACACACTCGAATACGAGCTCTGTATGAGATTAATAGCCCAAATGCGCAGCCGATTTACGAGCGACCTGTTTGGCGTAGAAAAAGATGAGTCCTTCCGTAGCAGTATCTCGGTAATCAATCAGTCGTTTGGAGACCAAGACCTCTACCCATCCGTACAGGAAAAGGCAGCAAATCTGTTGTACCTCATCATCAAAAACCATTCATTTCTCGATGGAAACAAGCGAATCGGATGCAGCCTCTTTCTCTACTATCTAGATCGCAACGGACTGCTTTTTCGCGGCTTAGACAAACGAATCGCAGACAGCACGCTTGTTGCTGTCGCGCTCATGATTGCTGAGTCGAGACCTGAAGAAAAGGAATCTATGGTCTCTCTGGTTATGAACTTTTTGGAGTAGATGAAGAGGCTGGCGGACAACCTCGTATTAAGGGACAGGTTTCAATCTGGCGGTTTTGGAACATCCCCATTTGGAGTCTCTCCTAAATGGGAATCAAAAGATGTTGCAAATACAAAAGGCCACTCGATTGAGTGGCCTTGCATTCACGTTGGTGGAGACGAGGGGGATCGAACCCCTGACCTCTTGACTGCCAGTCAAGCGCTCTCCCAGCTGAGCTACGCCCCCGTGACAGGGATTTACTATAGGGGAAGTTGGCGTGGGGTGCAAGGGGGAATTTTGGATTGATTCTCCGCCTTACGGGTTCCTTACGGGTTTTCCTGGGACGGTGGATAAAACCTTGATGCGGAGGCCCTTACTTGTAGAGGTAAGCGATGACGGTGCCGGTGTGGACTTGGATTTTGGCTGTTCCTCTTACTATGTTACTGATTCCGGTGTCGGCTAGTAATCCTAACGAGGTGTGGTCTAGTTCCCACTCCAAGCCGTGTTCGCTTATTTCTGTGTTGGGGGCGATTGCGATTATGGAGCAGGTCTTGCCTTCGGCGCCCCGGATGGTCCAGGACTCACCCGCATGGAGGATACGGGCCGTGATCTCGTCTTCGCAGATCCAGACGGGGGCGTATTTGTAGTTGGCTAGTAGGCCTAGGACGGATAGGGCCATGTCGGGGCGGCCTCCGGTGGCGCAGGTTGCTACCACTTCGGCGGCTGGCCAGCGGCGGCGGATGGTGTCTAATGCTAATGCTAGATCGGTGTAGTCCTTGTAGGGGTTGTGGCGTTCGACTTCGAAGTCTTTGGCAGCGTCGACTAGGGCGCGACCGGCGTCGCTTACCGTGTCGGCGTCACCGACGTAGACGTCGCAGCTTAGGCCGGCACCCAGCAGGGCATCCAGGCCGCGGTCTACGGCGACGATGTGGTCGCACTCCCCTGTCAGCTGGCGCAGCAAATCGGCGCTTGCCACTACGGGCGAGCCGCAGACTACTAATACTTTACAAGCCACAGTTCTCGCCTAGCCCTCAAACTCAAGAACGCGAGCAAGGTCCAGCTCCTCGTAGCTGTCGATGAAGATCTCGCAGTTGTCGCGAACGTCATCTCGATCCGTGTGCCCCAGCGGGTCGTAAATTCCCACGCGCCTAAAGCTGTCTCTTATACACATCTGACGCTGCCGACGAAGCTAGAAGTGTA
>CABSMN010000092.1 GCA_902478765.1 uncultured Collinsella sp. | reverse complement strand
CACCAAGATGATGGACCGCATCGTCCATCGCGGTCCCGACATGGGCGGTCAGTTTATCGACGGCCGCGTTGCCCTGGGCTTCCGCCGCCTGTCGATCCTCGACCTGACCGAGGCCGGCGCTCAGCCCATGGCCAATGAGGACGGCAGCGTCGTCATTGTCTTCAACGGCGAGATCTACAACTTCCAAGAACTCCGTTCCGAGCTCGAGGCCAAGGGCTATAAGTTCCACTGCGGCGCCGACACCGAGAGCCTCCTGCACGGCTACGAGGAGTGGGGCGAGGCGGTACTTGATCGCTTGCGCGGTATGTACGCCTTCGTCATCTGGGACAAGAAGAAGAACAAGCTTTTTGGCGCCCGCGATATCTTTGGCATCAAGCCGCTCTACTACTATCCCATGGCCGATGCGGGCGACGGCGCTCCGGGCGTGCTCTTTGGTTCTGAGATCAAGAGCTTCCTGGACTACCCGCACTTCCACAAGGCGGTCAACAAAAAGGCCCTGCGTCCGTACATGACGCTGCAGTATTCGGCGACTGAGGAGACCTTCTTCGAGGGTGTCTACAAGCTGCCGCCGGCGCATTACTTTACCGTAGACATCCCGACCGGCAAGATGAACATCGAGCGCTATTGGGATTGCGATTACTCTGCCGTCGAGAAGCCGTTCGAGGAGTACGTTGACGAGCTGGACGAGGTCGTGCACGAGAGCGTCGAGGCCCATCGCATCGCCGACGTTAAGGTCGCGTCGTTCCTCTCCGGCGGCGTCGACTCCAGCTATATTGCCGCTTGTCTCATGCCCGATAAGACCTTCTCGGTGGGCTTCGATTACAAGAATTTCAACGAGACTAACTACGCCAAGGAGCTATCCGACAAGCTCGGCGTCGAGAATGTTCGCAAGATGATCACCGCCGACGAGTTCTTTGGCGCACTCGAGGACATTCAGTATCACATGGACGAGCCGCAGTCCAACCTGTCGTCTGTGCCGCTGTGGTTCTTGGCCGAGATGGCGCGCAAAGACGTTACCGTCGTGCTTTCGGGCGAAGGCGCCGACGAGCTCTTTGGCGGCTACGCCTACTACGAGGACACGGTTCCGGTGCGCAAATACAAAAAGATGGTGCCGTTGCCCATTCGCCGCGCACTCGGTAACCTGGCGCTGCATATGCCGTACTTCAAGGGCCATAACTTCCTGGTCAAGGGTGCCGAGATCCCCGAGAAGTCGTTCCTGGGACAGGCTCTGGTATGGCCGGAGCGCGAGGTCGACGGCGTGCTCAAGCCCGAGTACAACACCGGCGATGGCGCCTTCGAGCTTGCCGCTCCCATCTATGCGCGCGTGAAGGGTCAGCCCGAGCTGGTCAAGAAGCAGTACCTGGACATGAACATGTGGCTCCCGGGCGACATTCTGCTCAAGGCCGACAAGATGTGCATGGCGCACTCGCTGGAGCTGCGCGTGCCCTTCCTGGACCGCAAAGTCATGGAGTTCGCCGAGCACATTCCCGACCGCTACCGCATCAACGAGAACGGCAACAAACAGGTACTCCGCCACGCTGCCAACAAGTCGCTGCCCGATGAGTGGGCCACCCGTCCCAAGGTGGGCTTCCCGGTGCCGATTGTCTACTGGCTGCGCGAGCAAAAGTGGTACGACTATGTCAAGGAGTACTTCACCGCGCCGTGGGCAAGCGAGTTCTTCGATACCGACGAGCTCATGCACCTGCTCGATCTGCACTTTGCGGGCAAGGGCGATTTCCAGCGCAAGATCTATACGCCGCTCGTGTTCCTGGTGTGGTACAAGCGCTTCTTTATCGACGAGGACCAGCCCGCTGTTCAGGCTGCCTAGCCTCGGCTTACGAACGCCTGCGCGTAACGGCTCCTCCGGGAGCCGTTTTTGCGTGGGTGCGTTTCAGTTACTATAAAAACCGTCCCTGCCAAATGGCTGAGAAAGGTGAAAGATGCACCATTCGGATTCCGCGACCGTGACCACGGTCGATACGCTTGCCAAGCTTCTCGATGTGTGCGGCGAGCTGCGCGCATCAGAGCAGGTTGACGAGCGTGCCGTGACCGGCTGCTCGTTTGATTCGCGCGCGGTCTCGGCAGGTGACGTGTTCTTTTGCAAAGGCGCTGCCTTTAAGCCCGCGTTTTTGAGCATGGCGCTCGATGCGGGCGCCGTCGCATTTGTGTGCGAAGAGTCGCTGGTCGAGTCTCTGGAGCCGCTGGCGCAGGAGAGCGGTGCTGCGATGCTGGTTGTTGATAGCGTTCGCACGGCCATGGCCCTGTTGCCGCCGGAGGTCTACGACCGTCCCGACCACGACGTCAAGATCGTGGGCATCACCGGTACCAAGGGAAAGACCACGGCCGCTTTTATGCTCCAGTCGATTATCAAAGCGGCGGGCGAGTCCTGCGGCATGATCGGCTCGGTGAGTACCGACGATGGTATCGAGTGCTACGAGAGCACCAATACCACGCCCGAGGCCCCCGAGGTCTGGCGCCATATCGCCAACTGCCGTGAGTCCGGTCGCCAGTCCATGGTTATGGAGGTCTCGAGCCAGGCGCTCAAGTACCAACGCGTCGAGAATCTGCCGTTTGACGTGGCGTGCTTCCTCAACATCGGCCGTGACCACATCTCGCCGATCGAACACCCCACGTTTGAGGATTATTTTGAGAGCAAACTCAGGATCTTTGACCAGGCAAAGACCGCCGTGGTGAATCTGGGCACCGAAGAGGTTGACCGTGTGCTGGAGGCAGCGTCGACGGCCGAGCGCTTGGTGACCGTTGGCGTCGAGCATCCCGAGGCAAGCCTGTGGGCGAGCGATGTGCGCATGGTCGGCTTTAGCATCGAGTTCAACTTGCATGGCCTGTGTGCCGACGAGTCCGAGGCGGGGGAGAAGATCCTGCTGGGTATCGCGGGAGACTTTAACGTGGAGAACGCGCTGGTCGCTATCGCCGCTGCGCACGAGATCGGCATCGGTATCGATGCCATCAAGAAGGGCCTCTCTAAGCTTCGTGTGCCGGGCCGCATGGAGGTCGTGGAGTCGAAGGACGGCCGCGTGATCTGCGTCGTTGACTATGCGCACAACCAGCTTTCGTTCCGCTCGCTTTTCTCGTCGGTCAAGCGCGCGTTTCCCACTAGTCCAGTCATTGCAGTGTTTGGCGCTGCCGGCGGCAAGGCGCAGGAGCGCCGCGAGCAGCTTCCGCGCGAGGCCGCACCATATTCCGACCTGATGATCTTTGCCAACGAGGACCCGGCTCACGAGGACCCGATGAAGGTCTGTCGCGAGCTTGCCGAGCATGTTCCCGACGATACGCCGAACGAGATCATCCTCGACCGTGAAGCCGCTGTGCATGCGGCGTTCAAGGCGGCGCGCGAGGAGTACGTCAACCCCAATGCTCCCACCATTGTCTTGCTGCTGGCAAAGGGTGACGAGGAGCTCATGCACGTGGGCGACGAGTTCGTGCCCATCGAGAGCGACCTTTCGTTGGCCAATCGCCTGATCGATGTTACCCAGTTTGACTAATGAACTATGATGGCGGCGGCGCCCTGAGTGCGCTGTCGCCATAAGCGTGTTCCCTCAATCAAAACATGCCGTCCAAGTCCAAACCCTTCTACGTAAACGGAGTAACCATGTCCCACAACACCCTGCCGACCGTTGCCGAGCTTTCGGGCGAGATGCGCGAGCGCTTGGCCAAGGTCAAGTACGTCTTTACCGACCTGGATGCCACGATGCTTGCGCCCGGCTCGTGCGTGCTGCGCGACAACGACGGCAACCCCTCGACCAAACTCGTCGAGGCCGTCGTGGCACTCGCTCGCGCTGGTATTCAGGTGGTTCCCACCTCGGGCCGCAACCGTACCATGATCCACGAGGACGCGCGCGTGCTCGGCCTCAACTCTTACATTGGTGAGATGGGCGGCCTGGTCATGTACGACCTCAAAGCCAACGATTGGGAGTATCTGACTGGCGACATGCCCTACGACCCATCTTGCGGTCTCACGCCGCACCAGGTGATCGAGCAGACTGGCGTGTGCGAGAAGATCCTCGCCCGCTGGCCGCACAAGATCGAGTATCACAACGACATGTCGACCGGCTACAAGTACCGCGAGGTTACCGTCGGCATGCGCGGCGACATCCCCGATGACGAGGCGCAGGCCATTCTCGACGAGGCCGGCTGTGGCCTGGTGTGGGCCTGTAACGGTCACCTGACGCATCTGTCCAAACCGACGACGCTCGAGCTCGATCGCGTCGAGGACGGTCGCGCATTCAACATCAACCCCGCGGGCCTCAACAAAGGCGTCGCCATTGCGCGCTTCTGCGAGCACCTGGGGATCGAGCGCGAGGAGACGCTCGCGCTCGGCGATTCCGAGTCCGACTTCTACATGGCCGATCACGTGGGCACGTTCTGTCTGGTCGAGAATGGCCTGACGAGCGCCGGCGCGCCCGAGTTCCTGGCTGCTTGCGAGAACGCTTTCGTTACGCGCGGCAAAATTGTCGACGGTTGGGCGGCGACGGCAGAGCTGCTGGTCGCGGCGCGTTCGTAGCGCGGCGTCGCCGCACTTGGATATGTCTTTTCGAGAGAGACTGGTGAGGTAATGTCCGATATCGAGAATCCGGCAGGCGACACGCGCCCGATCGGTGTGTTCGATTCTGGCCTGGGCGGTCTGACGGTTGCGCGCGCCATCGCGACGGCGCTGCCGCACGAGTCCGTCTACTACTTCGGCGACACCAAACGCTGCCCCTACGGCACGCGCACCGAGGATGAGGTGCGCTCGTTTGCGTTGCAGGCGGGCCGTTGGCTGTCGAAGCACGACGTCAAGATTATGGTCATCGCCTGCAACACGGCGACAGCTGCGGCCTTACGTCTGGCCCAGCAGGTGCTTGACGTTCCCGTAATCGGCGTGATCGCGCCGGGTGCCCGTGCGGCAATCAACAGCACCCGTTCGCGTCGCGTGGGCGTGCTCGCCACCAACCTCACCATTCGCTCGGGCGCTTACACGCGCGCCATTCAGGATCTAGATGCCGGCGTCGACGTATACGGCTGCCCCGCCTCGAGCTTTGTCGAGGTTGTCGAACACGAGCTCGCCTCGGGTGCGCATCTGCAAGAGCAGTGGCTTGAGAACGAGGACATCTTCGATACGCCTGCCGTGCGTGCGCTGGTGGGTGCCACGGTTGAGCCACTGCGCGACCACGGTATCGATACCGTGGTGCTCGGCTGTACGCATTTTCCGCTGTTGGTGGGACCTATCCGCCATGCGCTGGGGCCTGGGGTGCGCGTCGTGAGTTCCGCCGAGGAGACCACGCGCGAGCTGACCGATATCCTCACGCGCCGCGAGCAGCTGGCGGGCGTCGCCGCCGAGCCGCAGCATCGTTTTGCCACGACGGCCGATAACATTGCCGAGTTTGCGGTGGCGGGCAGCTTTATCTTTGGTCAGCCGCTCAAGAGCATCGAACATATCGATATCGACGAACTGAAATAGATATAAGGTCACCGACCAAAGGCCCACCTTCACCTTTTGCCGAAAGGATATTTCTATGGAGTACATGCAGGTCAATCGCGCCAACGGCCGCGCCGCCAACGAGTTGCGCCCCGTTAAGCTCACCCGTGGCGTCATGAAGCACGCCCACGGCTCGTGTTTTGCCGAGTTCGGTGACACGCGCGTGTTGTGCGCCGCCACAATCGAGGAGGGCGTGCCGGGCTGGCGAA
>CABSMN010000091.1 GCA_902478765.1 uncultured Collinsella sp. | reverse complement strand
TACACTTCTAGCTTCGTCGGCAGCGTCAGATGTGTATAAGAGACAGGCCTTGAGGTCCTTCTCGCCGCGCTTTTTCTTTTTGTAGGACTGCTTGGCGCCCTTGGCAGCCTTGGGCTTGTCCTCGCCCTTGGCAAGGGCGGCATCCCAGGCATCGTTGGCGATGACGGTGGCATACAGGCGACCGCCCTTAAAGACGGTCAGCTTAATGCAGTCGTCAAGTTCCTCGAGCAGCTCGCGCGTGGACTCAAAGCCCAGGTCATAAGCAGTCATGTCGCCTGCGGCAAGCGCCTCTTCGACCTGCGTCATAAACGTTTGCTTGCCGCATCCAATCGCATCGCGCAGTAGACGATACAGATAGATGTGGTTGCCCAGCGATAGCGTGGGCCTAACTATTGTCTTGCTCATGGCAAATCTCCTCTTTACACACGTAAAGCATCTTACCATCGCATAGCGTTCGCCATGGCGGCACCCAAGGCAAACGGGCGCGAACCGCTATCGATTCGCGCCCGTTGTACAGGTTGCCTATCTGGGGATGCAGCGCCTAGTTGCCCGATGTCGTGCCTTGGCTTGAACTGTCAGATGTCGCGCCCGATGTGGTGCCACTCGAATTGCTGTTGTTGCTGTCTGCTGTGCCCGTTCCCGACGTGGTGTCGCTCGTCTGGTCGCCCGTGCTCGGTTGAGAGCCGTCAGTCGTTTGGCTTGAGTCGGTTGTGCCGGATTGCGTGCCGTTGTTGTTCGCAGAGGAATCGACGTCCTGCGATTGATCGGGGGTGTTCGAGGACGAGTCGGTGGATGCGGAGGTGCCCTGCGGGTCGTCCTGCTGGCTTTGCGATTGACCGGAGCTATCCGCGTCGTGCTCGGCCGTGCGCGACGAAAGGATTGGCTCGGGACGCTCGCCCAGACCTTCACCGGCGGTGGTGATAAGGATGGCGCCGGCGCAGACGATGACCGCGACGATGGCGATGGCGATCGAGAAGACGATAACCTTCTTTTGCGTCTGGCTGCGCTCTGCCGCCGCCTTGGCGCGCAGGCTGTCGGGGGCGACGCGCGCCGTGGTCGCGCGCCCTGCAATCTGGCGCATCTTCTGGGTAGTCGCGGCGCCGCCTAAGTGCTCCTCGGCATTTAATTCAACGGGTTCATAGGCGCCGGCGGGGTAGTCGACGGTGGCGTGCGTACCTTTGAGGGCTTCGGCGCTGGCAGAGATAAAGTGGCGGTAGACCTGCGATGACACAACGGTGATGACCGAGCTCACGGCGGCGCCAATTACTGAACCAGCGATACCGATCTTGGAGGCAAGCGCGACGCTCGTAGCGGCAGCTGCGGCGCCGGCGATGATCTGGGGAATGGAAATGTCGTCAAACAGGCCCTTTTTGGGCGCGATGGCCATGGTCTGGCCGATGGAATGGTTTTCGTGAACGCCGTTGTTGAGCGATGCCGGCGTCATGACACGTGTGCGCGGCGCGTCGGTGTACTTGGTTGTCATACGGGGTCCTCCCGGTGTAAATCTGCTTCGTTTCGTGTAGCCCTCAGGGTACCCACCAGATGTGAATCGTGCGTGACGTTTAACAGATACCATCAACTCATCAATAGCTCACCAAGTTGGTGGGATGCGGTTACACCCGGCGGTTGAACTACAATAGGGCTTGCTAATTGTTGTGAATGGCGTCTACGCACGGGAGCATTCTTATGAATCTTCACCTTTCTCAGTCTGATGGCTTTTTGCGTGTGGCGGCGGCGTCGCCGCAGATTCGCGTGGCCGATGTCGAGGGCAATGCCGAGGTTGCGCTGGCGGCTGTTCGCGAGGCTGCCGAGCGCGGCGTTCGCGCGCTGGTGCTGCCCGAGCTCAACTTGTGCGGCTATACCGCGGCCGACCTGTTCCATAATCGCACGCTGCTGCATGCCTGCGAGACTGCTCTGGTGCATATCCTCGATGAGACTCGTGAGCTGCCGATTGTCTTTACCATCGGTCTTCCCGTTGCAGTTGCCGAGAATATCTACAACTGCGCCGCCGTGTGCTGCGCGGGCGAGCTTTTGGGCCTCACGGCCAAGAAGTATCTGCCCAACTATGGCGAGTTCTACGAGCGCCGCTGGTTTGCTCCGGCGCCCGCAGATCCCGTGTGGGTCGAGTTTGCCGGTCAGGGTCCGGTTCCGCTGGGTTCGGAGCTTGTCTACCGCTGCTGTGACGAGGGTGCCGAGGATATGGTGCTGGGCGTTGAGGTCTGCGAGGACCTGTGGGTGCCGGCGCCCCCTTCGACCGAGATGGCGCTTGCCGGTGCGACGGTGATCCTCAACCCGTCGGCCTCGGACGAGATTATCGGCAAGGCAGATTACCGACGCAGCCTCATATCCAACCAGAGCGCGCGCCTGTACTGTGCCTATGCCTATGCAGATGCGAGCGAGGGCGAGTCCACGACCGACATGGTCTTTGCGGGCGAGAACCTCGTCTACGAAAACGGATCTAAGCTCGCCGCCACGAAGCTCCTCACTTGCGATATGGCGGTGGCCGATGTCGATCTTGACCGTCTGGTTGCCGAGCGCCGCCGCTCGACGACGTGGACGCGCGCGGACGATGCGCCGGAGGCCACGACCGTTGAATTTTCGTTTGAGGGCGTGCTGGCCGAAGAGCCTGTCCTGCGCGATGCGTTCGACATCGACCGCGTCTTCCCCCGCGCGCCCTTTGTGCCGGCCGACCATGGCGACCTGGCCGAGCGTTGCGAGACCATCCTCAATCTGCAGACTGCGGGCCTCAAGACCCGCCTTGCCCACACAGGTACCAAGGCTGCGGTCATCGGCCTTTCGGGTGGCTTGGACTCCACGCTGGCATTGCTTGTGACCGTGCGTGCCTTCGATGCACTGGGGCTGCCGCGCACCGGTATCACGGCCGTGTCCATGCCCGGCTTTGGCACCACGCATCGCACCAAGTCCAATGCCGAGTCGCTTGCCCGCGACCTGGGTGTGAGCTTCCGCGAGGTTTCGATCCACGCGGCTGTGGAACAGCACTTCAAGGACATTGAGCACGATCCGACCGTGCAGGACGTGACCTACGAGAACAGCCAGGCCCGCGAGCGCACGCAGATTCTGATGGATCTGGCCAACCAGGCTGGCGGTTTTGTCATCGGCACGGGCGACCTGTCGGAGCTGGCGCTCGGCTGGGCTACCTATAACGGTGACCACATGAGCATGTACGCCGTCAACGCGAGCGTACCCAAGACGCTCGTGCGTCACTTGGTGCGCTATGCCGCCGATGTCTTTGGCGGGCGTATTGCCGAGGTCTTGCTCGACATCCTCGATACGCCGGTGTCCCCCGAGCTTCTGCCGCCCACGGGCGACGGCGAGATTGCGCAGAAGACCGAGGATTTGGTGGGCCCGTATGAGCTGCACGACTACTTCCTCTACTACCTGCTGCGTTTTGGCTTTGAGCCGGGCAAGATCTACCGCATGGCGCTCAAGAGCTTCGAGGGCGTCTACGACGCCAAGACCGTCCACACGTGGCTACGTACGTTCTACCGTCGCTTCTTTGCCCAGCAGTTTAAGCGCAGCTGCCTGCCCGATGGTCCCAAGGTGGGTTCGGTGACGCTCAGCCCGCGCGGCGATTGGCGTATGCCGAGTGACGCTAGCTCGCGTCTGTGGCTTGCGCAGATCGACGCGCTCAATCCAGTTGACTAAGGTTGGCTAAATTGAACCAATACGGGGGTTGCAAGCGTTACACTTTTGCAATCTGATGGCCCGTATCGCGCGGCGCTCTTGTCGGAGCGCCGCGTTTTTTATATCGAAAGGTGGCACCATGCAGGCATCGCAGCGTCTCGACCGCTTTGGCGCGGAGGTCTTCGCCTCGCTCAACAACAAGCTTCTCGCGCTGAAGGCTCAGGACAAGACCATTTACAACATGAGCGTGGGCACGCCCGACTTTAAGCCGTACGACCATGTGGTCGAGGCGCTCACGCAGGCAGCCCAAGATCCCGAGATGTGGAAGTATGCCCTGCGCGACCTGCCCGAACTCAAGCAAGCCGTGTGCGATTACTATGAGCGCCGCTTTGGCGTTTCGGGCATTACGCCGTCTATGGTGCAGTCGTGCAACGGCACGCAGGAGGGCGTGGGCCATTTGGGCCTGGCCCTGCTCGATCCGGGTGACACCATTCTGGTTCCCGATCCGTGCTACCCGGTCTTTGAGGCGGGTGCGAAGATCGCCGATGCCAAGCTCGAATACTATCCGCTGGTTGCCGAGCATAATTACCTGCCCTATGTGGCGGGCATCGATCCCGAGGTGGCCGATCGTGCCAAGTACATGATCGTGTCGCTGCCCGCCAACCCGGTCGGCTCGGTGGGCACGCCCGAGGTCTACGAGGAGATTATCGCCTTTGCCCGCGAGCATGATCTGTTGATCGTGCATGACAATGCCTACTCCGATATCGTGTTCGACGGCGAGCCGGGTGGCAGCTTTCTGCAGTACCCTGGCGCGCTCGAGGTGGGCGTGGAGTTCTTCTCGCTCTCTAAGTCGTTTAACGTCACCGGTGCCCGCATCGGCTTTTTGGTCGGTCGCGAGGATGTGGTCTCGGCCTTTGCCAAGCTGCGCGGCCAGATCGACTTCGGTATGTTTTTCCCGATCCAGAAGGCTGCTATCGCCTGCCTGAACGGTCCGCGCGATGAGGTCGAGGCGCAGCGCCTGAAGTACCAGGAACGTCGCGATGCCCTGTGCGACGGTCTTGAGGGCCTGGGCTGGGAGCGACCCAACGCGCATGGCTCTATGTTTGTGTGGGCCAAGCTTCCCGGTGGTCGCACCGATTCTATGGCGTTTTGCGAGGAGCTTATGGAGAAGGCCGGCGTTGTGGTGACGCCGGGCGCGAGCTTTGGCCCTTCGGGCGAGGGGCACGTGCGTATGGCACTGGTCCTGCCGCCCGATCAGATCGCTTTGGCTGTCGAGGCCATTCGCGAGGCGGGCCTGTATTAGAAACCTATTTCGACTCGTCAATAGCTCGAAACCGATTTCGTGCAGTTATTTTACGAATACTGCAAACAATTTCGGTAAACGGTCGATTTTTGGCTGCGAATAGGAGCATAATCAAAGTCCCGATTGGATGTATTGGGATTACGACAAGCCGCTCGGGTCGTTCCCGGGCGGCTTGTTTGTGGAGAGAGATGGGAGTTTCTAATGGTTAACGAGAAGAAGGTCGCTATTGTCGGCTGCGGTTTCGTCGGTTCGTCTTCGGCGTTCGCGCTGATGCAGAGTGGTCTGTTCTCCGAGATGGTCCTCATCGACGTGGACAAGAACCGTGCCGAGGGTGAGGCTCTGGATATCGCGCACGGCATGACGTTTGCCGAGCCGATGAAGATCTACGCTGGCGATTATTCCGATGTCGCCGACGCCGCCATGATCGTCGTCACCGCTGGCGCTGCCCAGAAGCCCGGTGAGACCCGCCTGGACCTGGTCAACAAGAACGTCAACATCTTTAAGTCCATTATCCCCGAGATTAAGAAGTCCGGCTTCGACGGCATTCTGCTCATCGTCTCCAACCCGGTCGATGTTCTGACCTACGCCGCCATCAAGATGTCCGGCCTGCCCGAGGGCCACGTCATCGGTTCCGGTACCGTGCTCGACACCGGCCGTCTGCAGCAGATGCTTGGTGCCCATGTCGAGGTCGACCCGCGCGATGTCCAGGCCTATGTCTGTCTCTTATACACATCTGACGCTGCCGACGAAGCTAGAAG
>CABSMN010000090.1 GCA_902478765.1 uncultured Collinsella sp. | reverse complement strand
TTGTCGCGGATGCGCTTGGAATCCTCAAGACGTCGAACGAGGCGGTTGCCGGTCTCGCGTGAGCTCGCCTCGCGGGCCTCCACGGCGTCGAGCGCGGCCTTCAGGCGGAGCTCAGTCGCGTCATCCTCTGTCTTCATTTGTTCGAGCTGACCCTTGAGCTCTGTCGCTTTGGAGGCGTGGACATCACGGTCAATCTCGGCGACCGCTGCAGTCTTTTGGGCCGTGGCAATCGCCTGGCGCTGGTCGGCGACGATCTGGTCGTAGCGGCCTGCGATATCCTGGCGCGTCTCGAGTTCCTCGGCCTGATCGGCAATGCGCTGCTCAAGTTCGGCCAGGTGGGCGCGGGCATCGGCAAGTGCCTTTTTCGCGGCGTTCATCTCGCGCATGGCCGAGGCGCCCTGGGCGATAAAGGTGCCCACGGCGTTCGCAGTGTTCGAGACAGCGGTCCCCAGATCGCGGCTCGCGGCGGGGGAGTGCGGGGCAGTCGGGCGAGCGGTGTCGGCAGCGTCCGCATCGGCAGTCTGCGGCACGGCGATATTGCCGGTACCGCCTTCGATCACAGAAAAGCCTGCTGCGTGCGGGTCGACCGCATCGGTGCCAATCGTGGGATGCTCGAGCTGCAGAAACGAGGGCATGGTGCTGCCCTGGTCGGCAACCGGAGTCTCGCCGGGTACGAAGGTCGAGGCTGCCTCGGCGGCCTCCTCTTCCTCGGCGTCAACGTCAGCGTCGGCCACGGCGTCTTTCATCGCTTTGACGGCATCCATCATAGAGTCCATGACGGCGTCGAGCTCTTCTTCCGAAGAAACCTCGATAGGGCCCGCAGCTTGCGGAGCAGCATCCTGTACGGGGCGGTCGTCCTGAGCGGGCGCATCGTCGTTTTGCTCGTCTGCATCTTCGGCGCCAGGGGTTTCCGCCGTAGCGCTTTCGTCCAAGATGGGGTCGTCGAGGTCAATATCATCGCAGGTCACAGCGTCGGCATCTGCAGTGACGTCTGCGGAATCATCAATATGCTGTTGAGTCTGGGGGTCCAGCTCGTCTGTCATAGGCATGTGCTCCTCATCGTTGTTTGTCACCCTATGATAAAGTCTCGCGCCGACATCCCGCGCGCTGCAGCAAAGTTTCAAAACGTGTTCGATGGCTCGCGTCGATAGCAAAAACTCGGCCACTTTATCCAGTTTGTACTTGACATTCCCTTCGCCGAAAGACGTTGCGCCGTTCGCCTGCCAGGGGCTTTATTTTTCACTTGAACCCGCTAAAGTTGCATTTCAGCTTTTGGCGCGTGAAGTTGGATGCGCGCAGTCGACGGGCAGGCCCGTCGCGATTTGAAAGGACTTTATATGGGACTTTTCACTGGTAAGACCGTGATCGTCACCGGCGGCGGCAAGGCCACGCTCAAGGACGGCTCCGCTGGCTCCATCGGCTACGGTATCGATATCGCTTTTGCCAAGGAGGGCGCAAACCTCGTCATTACCGGCCGCAACGTTGCCAAGCTCGAGGCTGCCAAGGAATCCCTCGAGGCCGAGTACGGCGTCAAGGTTCTGCCTGTTCAGGCCGATGTCTCGGCTGGTCAGGACAACGAGGCCGTCGTCCAGAACGTCATCGACAAGGCTATTGAGGAGTTCGGCCGCATCGACGCCGTCGTCAACAATGCTCAGGCCAGCGCCTCGGGCGTGACCATTGCCGATCACACCATGGATCAGTTTAACCTGGCCATTTACTCTGGCCTGTATGCCACCTACCTGTACATGCAGAAGGCCTACCCGCACCTGAAGGAGACCAAGGGCTCCGTGGTCAACTTTGCTTCGGGCGCCGGCCTGTTTGGCAACTATGGCCAGTGCAGCTACGCCGCTGCCAAGGAGGGCATCCGCGGTCTGACCCGCGTCGCTGCCAACGAGTGGGGCAAGGACGGCATCAACGTCAATATCGTTTGCCCGCTTGCTTGGACCGCTGCGCTCGAGAACTTCCAGGATGCCTATCCCGAGGCGTTCAAGGCCAACGTCCACATGCCGCCGGCTGGCCACTACGGCGACGTCGAGAAGGAAATCGGCCGCGTTGTCGTTCAGCTCTGCGGTCCCGACTTTAAGTATATGAACGGCGAGACCGTCACCCTCGAGGGTGGCATGGGCCAGCGTCCGTAGGAGTTACGGCGTTTTACCAAACGCCGTAACGGGCCGACGCTGCGCGGGCCGCATTTGGACAATCTGCCGTTCAATTTCAAGGGCGCGACCAGAAGGTCAGCGCCCTTTCATTTCACGGCACCTTGTCTCAAATGCGACCCGCTCGCTGACGTTGCCAAAATATCGGCGTTGCCGTGGCTGGTAAATAGCTCCACTCATCGGGGACGTACTTAAATGAGTGCCCGCAGAATGAAAGTGGATAATCTCCCGTTTTTGGGCTGTGCTTTGGGCAAAAGTGGGAGATTATCCACGCTCATCCGGTAAGCGTCCAAAAATCCACGCTCATTTGCCGTGTCCCTGCCGTATCCTCCTCGCGCCAGTTTCTGTCGAGTCGGTGCTTCTTGCGGGTTGCCCGTATAATGGTTTGCGTATGAACCGCAACCAAGGAGTTCCAGTTTATGGACCAGAACCTTTTTAAATTCGACCTGATCGCCGAGGACCCGACGACGCACGCGCGCGCCGGCGTGCTGCACACCCCGCACGGCGACATCGAGACGCCGATCTTTATGCCCGTGGGCACCAAGGCAAACGTCAAGGGCATTCCTACCGAGACTGTCAAGAAGCTCGGCGCCCAGATCGTGCTCGCCAATACCTATCATCTGTCCATGCGTCCCGGCGAGGATACCATCGCCGAGCTGGGCGGCCTGCACAAGTTCATGAACTGGCACGGCCCCATCCTCACCGACTCGGGCGGTTTCCAGGTCTTCAGCCACAACGATGCCGTCAAGCTCACCGATGAGGGCGTGCGCTTTATTGTCAACGATTACGACGGCCGCCACGTGTTTTGGACGCCCGAGGACAACATGGAAATCGCCATGAAACTCGGCTCCGATATCTGCATGCAGCTCGACCAGTGCCCGGGCTATCCCGCCACGCGCGCTTACGTTGAGCGTGCCGTCGAGCTGTCGAGCATGTGGGCCGAGCGCTGCTATAAGGCGCATACCCGCGACGACCAGGCACTCTTTGGTATCGTTCAGGGCGGCATGCACCTGGATCTGCGCCTGCGCTCGCTGCGCCATCTGGAGGAGTGCGGCGACTTCCCGGGCTATGGTATCGGTGGCTATTCGGTGGGCGAGGATCACGAGACCATGTTCGAGACCCTGGCGCCGCTCGTGAGCGAGTACATGCCCAAGCATAAGCCGCGCTACCTGATGGGTGTCGGCAACCCCACCACGCTCGTACGCGGCGTGGGCGTGGGCATCGACATGTTCGACTGTGTGCTGCCGACGCGCACCGGCCGTATGGGCACGGCATTCTCCAGCGAGGGTCGCCTCAACTTCCGCAACGCTCGCTTTGCGCACGACGACGGCCCCATCGACCCCACCTGCACCTGCCCGGTGTGCACGGGCGGCTACAGCCGCGCGCTCATCCGTCACATGGTCACGCAGAAGGAGATGCTCGGCGGCATTCTGCTGTCGATGCACAACATCTACTACCTGCTCAACCTGATGCAGCGCGCCCGCCAGGCCATTATCGAGGGTCGTTACGGCGCGTTCGTGAGTGACTGGATGAACAGCCCAGCGGCGGTGGATTACTAAGAGCGGCGCGGGCGCTTGCAAAGCGCGGGCAACGGCAAGGGACGGGCGCCGGCCGGTCGTCACATTCGCTGACACCGGCTGCGCGACCGCTGACCGATAGCTTGCAAGTGCTTGATGTATCGTGGGTACCATACCGAATAGTTGATGTTCGGGCGGGTGTTTGACGCATGGCGTCGACCCCGCCCGCTTTTCTTTTTCTCGATAGGAGTACCCATGATTAAGAATGAGAACGTCGAGGGCGAGCCTGCCTACGACGAGACGTACCGCCGCGGCCCCGTGGTCATGCGCGGCCCCATGATTCCTAAGGACAACACCTACGCCAACCTGCTGGCGCCCGAGGAGTCGACTGACTGGCTGCACGCTGACCCCTGGCGCGTGCTGCGAATTCAGGCAGAGTTTGTCGATGGTTTTGGCGCGCTTGCCGAGCTTGGACCTGCGGTGACTATCTTCGGTAGCGCCCGCACGCCCAAGACCGATCCGCTCTACAAGGCGGCGCGTACCGTCGGGCGCAAGATCGCGCAACGTGGCGTGGCGGTCATCACCGGTGGCGGCCCCGGCATCATGGAAGCGGCCAACAGGGGAGCGGCGAGTGTCAACGGCAAGTCAGTTGGCCTAGGCATTGAATTGCCGCACGAGCAGGGGCTCAACAAATACGTGAACCTCGGCATGGACTTCCGCTACTTCTTTGTGCGCAAAACCATGTTCGTTAAGTACAGCTCGGGCGCCATCGTATTTCCCGGCGGCTTTGGTACGCTCGACGAGATGTTCGAGGTTCTCACGCTGGTGCAGACGCACAAGGTCAAGCGTATGCCGCTCGTGCTGGTGGGCAGCGAGTACTGGCAGGGCCTGTTCGACTGGCTCAACGGTCCGGTGATGGACGCCGGCATGATCAGTCCGCTCGATCCGGAGCTGGTGCACATTACCGACGACCTCAACGAGGCCGTTGACATTGCGCTCAGCGGGCTGATGTAGATCAATCGTGCCCACGCAACATGAATACGCATGGCAATCTGATGTTATCTAACATCAGATTGCCATGCGTATTGGGTATACTGGTGTAAAAGACGAGGGCGAGGAGGTCGCAAATGTCTACAGCAACAGTTAAGCCTACGACGGTTCGAATCGAAGAGGGGCTCAAGGAGCAGGCGACTGAGTTCTTGGATTCGGTCGGCCTCAGCCTCAATTCCTATCTCAATCTTGCCGTTCGGCAGCTGGTAAATCAGCGAAAGATTCCTTTTGAGATTGTAGGAAGGGCGGAGGTGCCCAACGAGGTGACGAGGCGCGCCATGGTGATCGCCGAGGCTCATGAACTGGGGATTTTGCCGGACGATAGCCTGTCATTCAATAACGCTGATGAGCTTATGTCATTCCTCGATGAGGAATAGCGATGTTCGAGATTAAAGTCGAGGCTCAATTTAAGGTGGACTACAAACGAACGATGCGCATGCATCCGCAGCTAAAAAGTGAGTTTAAAGCGGCGGTTGCAGAGCTTGTGGCTCATGGGTCACTTCCGGCGGAGTATGGCGCCCACGAGCTCTCAAACCCGGGCGGAAACTACAACGGCCACATCGATTTCCACCTATCCGATGGCTTGGTCGATGTGGTCGTTCTTTATCTTCCCCATAAGACTAACCCAGTGATTAGGCTGGTGAGAATGGGCACTCATCAGGAACTGTTTCAGGGTCCGCTGGGCTGATCGCCGATTTCTAAGTTGCGGTGGAATAGGGATTGATTGGCGGCTAATAAGCCAAAAACAGTCCCTATTCCACCGCAAGAGGTAAAGGTGCCCCTAGTGGATGGGCTGGTAGCGGGGGCAGTAGCTGATGGCGATGGCATCGACGCCTACGTGGGTGGCGATGGTGCAGCCGATGGGGCCAGTGCCGGCGTCTACGTAGTCCTGGCCCGCGAGCGCCTCGTTGACAAGTTCCTGCTCCTCGGCGGCGCCGGTCGTGAGCACGCGCACGCTTGAGCCCGGGTGCTCGTCCAAAAACGCGAGGCA
>CABSMN010000089.1 GCA_902478765.1 uncultured Collinsella sp. | reverse complement strand
TATAAGAGACAGTCTATTCCGTCGCAGCGCTTGGATTCGTTTGGCGTGGATATGGCCGAGTCGGTCGCCGGCGAAAAGAAGGGCGGCCTGACGTTCGCGCCCGAGGCCGGCAGCCAGCGCATGCGCGACATCATTAACAAGAACGTGACCGAGGAGGACCTGGACCGTGCGGCCAAGGCGGCCTTCGAGGCCGGCTGGAACCGCATGAAGCTCTACTTTATGATGGGCCTTCCCGGCGAGCGCGACGAGGACATCGTGGCCATCGCCAATCTGGCCGATCACGTGCTGGAGCTTGGTCGTTCCGTGGTGCCCAAGGCTCGTCGCGGCTCGATCTCGGTGTCCATCTCGGTTTCGGTCTTTATCCCCAAGGCTGCCACGCCGTTCCAGTGGTGCCCGCAGCTCGACTACGACGACGTCAAGCGTCGCCAGAAGTTGCTTATCACGAGCGTTCGCAACCGTGCCGTCCGCGTGCATTACCACGATGCCGAGACCTCGCTCATCGAGGCCGCGCTGTCCCGCGCCGGTCGTGACATGACGCCCGTCATCATCGATGCTTGGCGCGCGGGCTCTCGCTTTGACGCCTGGGTAGAGCATTTCTCGCTCGATAACTGGAAGGAGGCTGCTGCCAAAAACGGCATCGACCTCAATGAGCTCGTGCACCTGCCCTACGAGTTGGACTGGCGCCTGCCGTGGGAGCATGTGAGCCCCGGCTGCACGCGCGGCTTCCTCGAGCGCGAGTACCGTCGCTCACTCGAGGGCGTCACGACTCCCGACTGCACCCGCACGTCGTGCACCGGCTGCGGAATCTGCCCCACGCTTCACGCCAAGAATGTATTGATGGGTGATCGCGCATGAGTGAGCGCCTGACCGACACCCCCACGCTCTTTAGGCTTCGTGTTCGCTATGGCAAGCGCGATCGCCTTAAGTACCTGGGCCATCTCGAAGTAATCCATACCATTGAGCGCATCGTGCGCCGCGCGGGACTTCCCTATGCCGTCACGCAGGGCTTCTCTCCGCACATGCGCGTGGGCTTCTCTTCGGCGCTACCGGTGGGTACGTCGTCGACCTGCGAGTGGTATGACCTGTTTATGACCGAGTTCGTGGCGCTCGACGAGGCGTTTGGGCGCCTGGCTGCGGCGTCTCCGGCCGATCTGGCGCCCATCGAGGCGGCGTACATCGACGTGCGCACGCCGGCGTTGACGGCGCAGCTCACGCGTCTGTCGTATCGCATCGACCTGCACTTGGATCCCGAGGCGCCCGTAAGCGCCGACGAGGTGCGCGCTGCGATTGACATGCTGCGCGCGGACCATGGCATCGACTACGCGCGCGGCAAAAAGAGCAAGCGCTTGGATTTGGATCACACGCTCGTGGGCTATGAGCTCACGGCAGGGGAGCGCCCGGACCATTTGGTGCTCATGCTCGACACCCATGCCGACAACGAGGGCTCCATGCGTCCGGAAATTTTGCTTTCCGCTGCTGATGTTTTGTTGCAGGGCTTGACCCCGGGCGTGGATGCACCTATTGTTTCCACCGGTATGCAAGACCTCGTGACCATCTGCTCCTACGATGTCGAGCGTCAGAATCAAGCATGCGAGGACGACGAGGGCCGACTCGTCAGCCCCATACCTGTGCGAACTTGTGGATTTGCTCCACATACTCGTTGACGGGGGTATTTTCGCCTGCTACTATATTCGGCTGTTGCACTAACTGATGCATGAAGGGCAAGTAAACATGTACGCAATCGTTAACACGGGCGGCAAGCAGTACAAGGTCGCCACCGACGATGTCATCACCGTCGAGAAGATCGAGGGCAATGAGGGCGACAAGGTCACCCTGCCGGTCATCTTCCTCAACGATGGTAAGAAGATCGTCACCGATCCCGACAAGCTGGCCAAGGCCAAGGTTACCGCTCAGATCGTTGAGCAGTTCAAGGGCGAGAAGCAGCTGGTCTTCAAGTTCCACAAGCGTAAGCGCTATCGTCGTCTGAAGGGTCACCGTCAGCAGCTCACCAAGCTGAAGATCGTGAAGGTCCAGGCTACGTCCCGCGCCAAGAAGGCTGTCAAGGCAGAGGCCGAGGCTGTTGCCGAGGCTCCCGTCGCCGAGTAGATTACACTCGTAACGAAAGAGTAGGTATACACAATGGCACACAAAAAAGGACTCGGTTCCTCCCGTAATGGCCGTGACTCCCGCGGTCAGCGCCTTGGCACGAAGCGCTATGCCGGCCAGACGGTAACCACGGGCACGATTCTCGTCCGTCAGCACGGCACTCACATCCACCCGGGTGAGAACGTTGGCCGTGGCAAGGACGACACGCTGTTCGCGCTGGTCGACGGTACCGTTGAGTTCCACAAGGGTATCAAGCACAGGGTCAGCGTACGCCCGCTCGCGAACGCGTAATTCACCCTTCATAGAGCACATATGTGGGAGGCACTTGAGTTTTAGGATTCAAGGGTCTCCCTCTTTTTGTAGGAGGCGATTCTGTTGTCACAGTTCACCGATATCAGCCGCATTAACGTGTGCGGCGGCGACGGCGGAGCCGGATGCATGTCGTTTAGGCGCGAGGCATTTGTCCCCAAGGGCGGCCCCGATGGCGGCGACGGCGGTCGTGGCGGCAATGTCGTCATCCAGGCCGATGCTCAGCTGTCTTCGTTGATCGATTACCGCTTTAAGCATCACTTTCGTGCCGAGCGCGGAACGCACGGTCAGGGCGCCCGCCGCAACGGCAAGAGCGGCGAGGACCTCATTTTGAAGGTCCCCATGGGCACCGTGGTCCGCGAGCTCGATCCCGAGACGCAGACCCCGATGTTCGAGATTGCCGACCTGGTGCACGACGGCGAGCGCGTTGTCGTGGCGCCCGGCGGTGCCGGTGGCCTGGGCAATACGCACTTTGTGACGTCGGTGCGCCGCGCGCCCGCGTTCGCTCAGCTGGGCGAACCGGCCGAGGAGCACTGGATTGAGCTTGAGATGAAGCTTATGGCCGATGCCGCACTCGTGGGCTTCCCCTCGGTGGGCAAGTCCTCGCTTATCGCGCGCATGAGTGCCGCCCGTCCCAAGATCGCCGACTATCCGTTTACCACACTCGTGCCGAACCTCGGCATGGTGCGTGCCGGTGAGTATTCTTACGTCGTTGCCGACGTTCCTGGTTTGATCGAGGGTGCGAGCGAGGGCAAGGGTCTGGGCCATCAGTTCCTGCGCCACATCGAGCGCACGGCCCTGATCATGCATGTCGTTGACATGACGGGTGGTTTTGAGGATCGCGACCCGGTTGAGGATTACCGCATCATCAACCGTGAGCTCGAGCAGTATGGCGCCGAGCTTTCGGAGCGTCCGCAGATCGTCGTCGCCAACAAGTGCGATGCGCCGGGCACGGCCGACAAGATTGCCGACCTCAAGCGTGCGGCGCTCGACGACGGGCATATGTTCTTTGCCGTGTCCGCCGTTACGGGTGCCGGCCTCAATACGCTGATGCTTGCCGTGGGCGAGCAGGTGGCTAAGCTGCGAGCCGAGCTGGCGGTCTCTGATGAGCCGGTCGATCTGCGCGACGAGGAGTGGGAGCGTCGCCGTCTGCAGCGCGAGAAGCGTTTCCGCATTGTCCAGGAGGAGCCCGGTGCCTTCCGCGTGGTCGGTCGTGCCATCGAGCGCATGGTCATCCAGACCGACTGGGAAAACGAGGAAGCCGTCATTTACCTGCAGCACAAGTTTGCGCGTATGGGTGTTGACGACGCGCTCGAGAAGGCCGGTTGCCGTGCGGGCGACGAGGTCCGCATTTGCCAGCGTGCCTTTGACTTTGAGGGCGCTGAGGACTTCTCGGAGTACGAGGAGCTCGAGGACGCTGGCGAGGACGTTGCCGTTGAGGCCATTGACGTGGCCGATGCTGCGGATGAGGGCGTCGAGGCTATCGATGCGGCTGATGCCGCGGACGATGCCGAGACCTCGGAGGGCGAGTAAGCCATGTCGCTGCGCGGTGGAATCGGTTTGCCCGAGCTACCCATAAAAGAGGGCAAGGAGTTTCGGCTTGGCATTATGGGCGGCACCTTTGACCCGATTCATTACGGGCACCTGGTGACTGCCGAGCAGGCGCGCGAGTCGCTCGACTTGGACGCTGTGCTCTTTATGCCGGCGGGCTCTCCCGCCTTTAAGCTTGACAAGCCGGTGACGCCTGCCGAGGACCGTTATGCCATGACGGTCCTCGCCACCGCCGCGAACCCGGCCTTTTTGGCGAGCCGGTTCGAGATTGACCGTCCGGGCGTAACCTATACGGCCGATACGCTTCATGCCCTTCGCGACTTTTACCCGCCGCAGGTAAAGCTCTACTTTATTACGGGCGCCGACGCGATTATTGATATTGTGACCTGGCATGATGCCGAGCGAATTGCTGAGCTTGCTACCTTTATTGCGGCGACGCGACCGGGTTTTGATATCGATACGGCGCGTGCCCGAATCAAAGAGTCGGGGCTGCCGTTCGATGTGCGCTATATTCAGATTCCGGCGCTGGCGATCAGCTCGACGAACATTCGTAAGCGAGTTGCCCGCGGCATGAGCGTGCGCTATCTTACGAGCGAGTCTGTGCTCGGCTACATTCGCAAGCGCAGGCTATATGCCGATCTGGGTCAAGAAGATTTTGAGTGATGGGGGCTACGTTGTCGGTAGAGGATCAGTTTGAGGGCGATGAGCGCGCGCTGCTCAAGCGCATTCAAGAGCTGCTCGATGTTCGCATGAAAGATAAGCGCAAGCGCTATGTGCATTCGTTGGGTGTTGCCGAGACCGCACTTCATCTGGCCGAGGTCTACGGCGTTGACCGCTTTGATGCCGCTGCCGCCGGCTTAATTCACGACTGGGACAAGGTGCTTTCCGATGACGAGCTCGTGGCCCGCGCGATTCACTATGGCATCAAAGTTGCCGGCTCTCCTTCCGCCGCGACGCCGCTTTTGCATGGCCCTGTTGCCGCCTATGAGCTTCCGCAGCTTTTCCCCGAGCTGTCGCCGGCTGTTTTCCAGGCTGTCGACCGTCACACCGTGGGTGCCTGCGATATGACGCCGCTCGATATGGTGGTCTTTGTGGCCGATGCCATCGAGCCTAACCGTCACGGCGACTATGTCCATGCGCTGCGCAAGATGGTGGGGAAGTCCTCGCTCGATGAGTTGTTCTTCTCCTGTTTTGCGCAGGGTCTGGTCTATGTGATCCAGTCCGGGCGCTATCTTTATCCCACGGCTATTACGATTTACAACCATTACGCCCAGCTGCGCTAGCTCGGGCTGTCTAGAAAGAGGTATTCCATGGCCGACGAGACCATGACCGACGAGCAGATTCTTGAAGGTGTGGAGCACAAGAGCTTCGTTGCCACGTCCGACCGCACTGCCGCCTCGCTGTCCGCGAGCGGTGTCGCCGCCGAGGATGTCGCCCGCGCCGCCGCGCAGGCCGCCTACGACAAGAAAGGCGAGGACGTGCAGGTGCTCGATCTGACCGAGCTCTCCGACGTGTGCGACTACTTTGTGCTCGCCACCGGTACCAATAACCGTCAGGTCGATTCTATCGTCGACGAGATCGAGGAGAAGGTCGCCGTGGCTTGCGGTGAGCACCCGTTCTCTATCGAGGGCCGCGAGCAGAAGACCTGGATGCTCATGGACTACGGCTCGGTTGTCGTCCACGTCTTCACTCCCGAAGCCCGCGACTTCTATCGTCTGGAGAAGCTCTGGGGCTGTCTCTTATACACATCTCC
>CABSMN010000088.1 GCA_902478765.1 uncultured Collinsella sp. | reverse complement strand
GATCTCATCGATAAAGACGATGCACGGGGCCTTTTCCTTGGCCTGCTTAAACAGATCGCGAACCTTAGCAGCGCCGCGGCCGACGAACATCTCAACGAACTCGGAACCCGAAATGCTAAAGAACGGCACGCCCGCCTCACCGGCAACAGCCTTGGCGAGCAGGGTTTTACCGGTACCCGGAGGGCCAACAAGAAGGGCACCGCGCGGCAGCTTGGCGCCGATTTCCTCGTAGCGCTGAGGCTTCTCCAGAAAGTCAACGACCTCCTTGAGCGACTCCTTGGCCTCTTCCTGACCGGCGACGTCCTTAAAGGTCACACCAACGTCCTTGGAGGCGATCACGCGCGCGCCAGACTTACCCAGTCCGCCGCCGCCAAAACCGCCGCCGCCAAAGTTCATCGACGGGCCGTCATCGCCCATAGCCTTCTTCATGCGGCGGTTGAGCCACCAACCGATGAGGAAGAAAATCGCCATAGGAAGAATGAGCGTGAGCAGGTAGTAGGTCATCAAACCCGAGTTTTTATCGGGAACAACCGACTCCAGCGAAGCGCCAGACTCAAGCACGCGATCGGTAAAGCCCGCATCATTCGGCACACCGGTCGTCTTATAGGCGATGTTCTCGTCCTCGCCCTTCTTGGTGTAATAAATCGTATAGTCGTCGGTGTTGTACTCGACCTTTTCGACGCTCTTCTTGTCGAGCGCTTTGACAAACGTCGAGTAATCGGTCTCCGTAATCTGCTGCGTGTGACCGATGTTGGGGAACAGAACGGTCGAGAGCACGAGGTAGACGACGAAGGCGATGAGCACGTAGAGGATCATATTCCGTCTACGCTTGTTGTCATCCATCTCCATCTGCTTGAACTCCATCTACTGGGGTTGATAATGCTAACTAGAATACCCAACCCGGCCGGCGATAAACCGACGCCGGGCACGAAAGGATAGAGATGGCATCACTCGAAGTCGGCAAGGTTCAGATCTATACGGGCGACGGCAAGGGCAAAACCACGGCTGCGCTGGGATTGGCGATGCGCGCCACAGGTTATGGACTCGACGTACTCATGCTGCAGTTTGCCAAGAAGCTGCACTGCGCCGAGCATGATGTGGCACCACGCCTAGGGCTACGAATTGTACAGGCCGACCGCGACACGCCCGAGGCTTGCGCCGCACAGATCATGGAGCTCGCACGCGAGCAGATCTCACAGGTCGACATTCTGATTTTGGACGAACTCGGCGAGGCAATGCGCCGCGGCATCGTGACGCGCGAGGATGTCGAAGCGTTGATCGCTATGAAACCAACCACCACGGAGCTCGTGCTCACCGGCCGCGGCTTGTTGCCCCTCGCCGACCTTGCCGACCTAGTCACCGAAATGCGCCCCGTCAAACACTACTTCGACGAAGGCCTCCTAGCCCGACAAGGCATCGAATACTAATCATTGGGGACGTCCCGAATGGCTAGGCGGTGGCGCGGCCTAGCCAGTTGCCGCTGTGGTGGTAGATGGTGAACATGGTTGCGGTGATGAGCCAGGTTACGGGGTAGACCAGCAGTAGATGCTCGAGCGACGGATCGAAGGGCATGATCGCAAACACCCAGATCACTCTGAGTACGACGGTGCCAAAGATGGTGAGCATCATAGGCTGCAGACTCACGCCGGCGCCGCGAATGGAGCCCGACGCGTTCTCGATAATCGAGAAAATCGCATAGAACGGCGCGATGAAATGAAGAATCGTCGTGGTGTACGCCGAAATCGAAGCATCGTCGACAAACAAACGCGACAGCGGACCCGAGAACACCAGCAGCACGGCAGACAGGCCACCAATGAGCATAAACGACAGCACGAGCGACGTATGGTAGCCCTTGCGCATGCGCTCGTAATTGCGCGCGCCAAAGTTCTGCGCCGAGAACGTAGTGATCGATACGCCGAGCGCCTCGGTCACCATCCAGATAATGCCATCCAGGCGCCCAGATAGACCCCAAGCAGTCGTGACATCGGCGCCAAACGAGTTGACCGACACCTGAATCAAAACGTTGGAAATCGAATATGCAGCAGACTGAAAGCCAAGCGGCAGACCACACGAGATCATACTCTTACAAATGCCACGATCAATGCAGAGTTTGGACAGTGAAAGCCGCCACGCACCCGGAGCGCGCATCATGCGCAACACGATCATCGTTGCATTGGAGCAAATGGTCAGCGCCACTGCGATGCCGCAGCCCAGCGCCTCCATATGCAACACAGCGACAAAAATGATATCCAGCACCACGTTAACCAGGCAGCCAGAGGCAATGATCACGGCAGGCCCGCGCGTGTCGCCCACGGCGCGTAGCAGTGCCGTTCCCATATTGAGCAGCAGCGCCGCAACCATGGCGGCAAAATAGCAACGAGCATAGGCCACGCCCTCGGCCAATAATTCATGCGGCGTGTTCATAAGCACCAGCATGGGCTCAACGAACACTATGCCAAGAATCGAGAAAACAATACCGCCCACCAGCGCGAGCGTCATGGCCGTATGGACCGATCGGCTCAGACGCTCGTCATCGTGCTGGCCAAAATACTGACCGGTAATGACCGCGCAGCCGGCGCCGACGCCAACGCAAAAGCCAATGCAGAGCTCGGTGAGCACCATCGTGGCCTGGATGCCGCCCAACGCGAGCTTGCCGCCAAACTGACCGACGATATAGGTACCGATAAGCGTGTAGGCCTGCTGAAAAAACGAACTAAAAAAGATGGGAACGCACAGCGAAAGCAGCTGCTGCCAAATAACACCCTGCGTTACATCGATAGCCGTAGATTTCTTAGCCACACGCCCTCCCCGCCAGCGTACGTCAAACAACAAAACGGCAATTTAAGACCAAAGCCAATACCAGCTTAGCACCGACTGGCGGCGACCGAAACACCCCGAATTAGAGCGCGGTGCGGAATAACTGCCTAGTGATACAAACCCGGCTGGTAGTGATACTCATTGCTCACGTGCGGGCACAGCTGCCAAAAAGCGACGGCACTCGCCGCGGCAACGTTGAGTGAATCGACCCCGTGCGCCATCGGAATGCGCACCGCGTGGTCACAGCCGGCAATGGTCTTGGCGCCCAAGCCGGCACCCTCGGTGCCCATAAAAATCGCCAAGCGATCAATCTTCTGCAGCACAGGATCATCAAGCGAAACAGAGTCGTCCGTCAACGCCATGGCGGCACATGAGAACCCGGCATGGTGCAGCGCCGCCAGGCCGTCGTGCGGCCATACGCGCGCCTCGCTGCCAATTCGAGTCCACGGCACCTGAAAAACCGTGCCCATGCTCACGCGGGCAGAGCGACGATACAGAGGGTCGCAACACGTAGGGCTGACCAAAATACCGTCAACGTTCAATGCGGCCGCCGAGCGGAAAATCGCGCCGACATTGGTATGGTCGACAATGCCCTCGAGCACGCACACGCGCACCGGACGATCCCCCGCCGCCTCGACGACGCCGCCCAAGAACTCGGCTACCGGAATCTGACGCGGGCGACGGAACGCCGCGAGCGCACCGCGCGTCACGCTAAAGCCCGTCAGCTGCTCCATAAGCTCCATCGAGGCCACGAACACGGGAACCGGGCCCGCACCTTCGCGTACCGCCAGGCGCTCAAACAGCGGCATCATCTGGTCGAGCCAGCGTTCGCCCAAAAGAAAGCTCACCGGCTCGTATCCGGCGCGCACTGCACGCTCGATGACCTTGGCACTCTCGGCGATAAAAATGCCCTTCTGCGGCTCCAGCACGCAGCGAAGCTCACGCTCGGTCAGTCGCACGTAGGCATCGAGCCGCTCGTCCTCGAGCGAATCGATTCGCAGCACCTCAACGGCATCAGTCATAGCAGCCTGCCCGCACCTTTCTTTACAGCAGATCTATACCAAACGAGGCGACGCTAAGCGCCGCCCCATGCATTCAAATAACCCGATGATACCGTTCACGCCAGACGATTTACGCCTCAACGCGACGATACGTCACGAACTCATAATCGAGACCCTCGTCACCCTCGCCCGCGGCAATCGTGGCAACACCGCCACGCCTCGCAATCTCCCACGCGGGATCGGCATCCAGATCGGGAAAGTACGTATCCACGTCATGCACGCAATGGTTATGCGTAACCTCGGCCTCGACGCAATACGGCAAGAACTGTCGATACACCTCGCCGCCGCCGATCACCCACGCAACGGGTTCATCGGCTACAGCGACGAGCGCTTCGTCAACGCCATGCACCACGTCGACGCCCTCGGCAGCAAAGCTCTCGTCGCGGGTGAGCACGATATTACGGCGATTCTTGAGAGGACGCCCGCCGGGAAAACTCAACAGCGTCTTGCGCCCCATAATGACCGGGCAACCCTTGGTGCATGCCGCAAAATGACGCATGTCGGCACGGTTGGACACGACCATGTCGCCCTCGCACCCAATACCCCAGTCATCGCACACGGCGACAATGGCAGAAAGCTTACACGTCATGCGCGTCACCTACACCGCGATGGGAATGTTCTTGACCTGCGGGCCGTGCTCGTAGCCCTCCACGATCAGGTCGTCGGTCGTAAACGCATAGAAATCGTGCACGTCGGGGTTCAGCGTTACCTTAGGCGCCGCAAACTGCGGGCGCTCGATAAGCTCACGGACGATATTGACATGACGGTCGTAAATGTGGGCATCGGCAATCACATGCAGCAGCTCACCGGGGATCATATCGACCGATTGCGCGACCATCATCAGCAAGATGGCGTACTGGCACACATTCCAGTTGTTCGCGGCCAAAATGTCCTGGCTGCGCTGGTTGAGAATCATGTTGAGCATCGGTTTGTCATCCTGCGGGCGCTGCGTCACGTTATACGTCACGCTGTAGGCGCACGGATACAGGTGCATCTCGGACAGGTCGCTAAACACATAGGTATTCGTCATAATGCGGCGGCTGTACGGCGTGTTCTTAAGGTCGTACAGCACACGGTCCATCTGGTCGAAATCGCCCTCGGCATAATGGCTCTTCTGCCCAATCTGATACCCGTAGGCCTTGCCGATGGAACCGGTCTCGTCGGCCCACTCATCCCAAATATGGCTGTTGAGGTCATGCACGTTATTGGACTTCTTTTGATAGATCCATAGGATCTCATCCATGGCAGATTTGAGGGCCGTACGACGCAGGGTAAGCGCCGGAAACTCCTCGCGCAGGTCGTAGCGTGCCGTGACACCAAAGTTTTTAATGGTATAGGCAGGGGTGCCGTCCTCCCACACCGGACGGACCTTTTGGCCCTCGGTGGTGGTGCCATGGTCCAGAATATCGCGGCACATGGTTACAAACTGTTGATCAGCTTTGCTCATTGACCCTCCTGTCAGTCGCCTATAAGCGAGATTCATTGTATCCCAGGCGCGCAGTGTCGGATTGGACACTTGGGTCGGCACACGCAATGCGCGGCAGCCAGCACCCCCACAATCGCAGACGTAACAACTTTGAATTTCTGACATATGCTAAAAAAGCTTGCGCGGAACCGCATACACGCTATCCTATTACTGACATATGTCAGATTTGGAGAGAGTATGGCAGGAAGACGCGAAAAATTACGCCGTGTTGGGATCATCCCCGAATATCGCGGCTTTACCCCCGACGGCCTTGCCAGCGGAGACGCCATCGAGATGACGGTCGATGAGCTCGAAGTACTGCGCCTGTGCGACCTGGAAGCTGTCTCTTATACACATCTCCGAGCCCACGAGACTACGCTGCATCT
>CABSMN010000087.1 GCA_902478765.1 uncultured Collinsella sp. | reverse complement strand
AAGATCCTTGGCGGTATCGGCGATGTCGATGTTACGAAGCTTGTCAGCGCCGTTGAGCGCGGTGCCGAAGAGGGCCGCCTGATCGCGTGGATGAAAAACGATGACGAGCAGAACGCTATCAAGGAGATGAACATCGACGCCTCGCTGCCCGATCCGGATGACCCGAGTGAAGATCCCGTTGCTGGTGTCTACTTTAACAACCTGAGCTTCTCCAAGCTCGACTGGTACCTGAATGCCGATACGCAGATTGGCCAGGGCATCAAGAACGGTGACGGCACATGCTCGTATCGCATCGCCGTTACCCTGACGAACATCATGACGCAGGAGGAGGCCGGCAAGCTGCCCGACTACGTCGCGGCGAGCGCGCCCGATGCCGCGCGCGATGACGAGCGTCTGAATGTCTCGTTGTTTGCCCCGACGGGCGGCAACATTACTGATCTGACCGTCGAGGGCACCCAGTTTGGTCTTGGCGCCGCTACGTGGCATGGAATCCCCTTCTATTCGGGCACCGTTGACCTGCATGCTGGCGAGACGACGACGATCACATATACGCTGACCACGTCAGCCGAGGCGGGGGACAAGCCGCTTACGCTGCGTCAGACTCCTACATGCCAGGCGGCTCGCGACAGCGCGTCGGCGTAGGGTTTTTCTGGTAGCGCAGATAATCGAGTACCATTTTGGGGCGGACAGGCAATCTGTTCGCCCCTATTTTGTAAGGAGAGCGCATGAAGTACTTTGGCACCGACGGCTTTCGCGGTGAGGCTAACGTTGGGCTGACGGTAGAGCACGCTTATAAGATTGGCCGTTTTGTGGGCTGGTATTACGGCGCCAACCGCGAGCGCAAGGCGCGCGTCATCGTGGGTAAGGACACGCGTCGCTCGAGTTATATGTTTGAGGCGGCGCTGGTGAGTGGCCTGGTCGCGAGCGGTGCGGACGCCTATATGCTGCACGTGATCCCCACACCGGGTGTAGCGCATCAGACCGTGGAAGGCTGCTTCGATTGCGGCATCATGATCAGCGCGAGCCACAACCCGTTTTGCGATAACGGCATTAAGCTCGTCAATAGCGACGGTTTTAAGATGGACGAGGACGTACTGGAGCTCATCGAGGACTACGTCGATGGCAAGAGCGAGGTGCCGCTGGCCACGGGCAACCACATCGGCGCCACGGTGGACTACATGCAGGGCCGCAACCGCTACATTGCCTCGCTCATCGCCAGCGCGAACTTTTCGCTGCAGGGCGTCAAGATCGGCATCGACTGCGCCAACGGCTCGGCGTCCTCGGTGGCCAAGCCGGTGTTCGACGCGCTGGGCGCCGACGTGCGCGTGATCAATGCCGCGCCTGATGGTTTTAACATCAACGTCGACTGCGGCTCCACGCATATGGAGCGTCTGCAGCGCCACGTGGTGGAGCAGGGCTTGGACGTGGGCTTTGCCTATGACGGCGATGCCGACCGCTGCCTGGCCGTGGACGAGCGCGGCCGCGTGGTCGATGGCGACCAGATCCTGTACGTGTGCGGCGTGTACCTGAACAAGCACGGTCGCCTTTCGGGCGGTACCGTGGTTCCGACGATTGCCAGCAACTTTGGCCTGATCAAGTCGTTGGAGCTTGCCGGCCTAAGTGCCGTGACCAGCGGTGTGGGCGACCGCCACGTGTATGCCAAGATGCGCGAGGGCGGTTACAGCCTGGGCGGCGAGCAGACGGGCCATACGATCTTTGGCGATATCGAGCGCACGGGCGACGGCATTATGACCTCGCTGCGCGTGATGGAAGTGATCCGCGCCGAGCGCGAGACGCTCTCGCAGCTCACGGCTCCGTGCAAGCTGCTACCGCAGGCGCAGGTGGCCGTGCGCGTGGCGGACAAGGACGCCGCGCTCGAGAACATGGGCGTGCAGAACGCCATCGCCGAGGCCGAGGCTGCGCTGGCAGGCGAGGGCCGCGTGCTCGTACGCAAGAGCGGAACCGAGTCGGTTATCCGCGTGCTGGCCGAGGCGCCCGACCAAGCATCCGCCGATGCCGCCATGAAGCGCATCGCCAACGCACTCGAGGCTCTGTAGTTACGCGGTTTTACCAAACCGCGTAACTGCTCGACGCTGCAAACGCCCCTAAGCGGCAATCTGACGTTCAATTTCAAGGGCGCGACCAGAAGGTCAGCGCCCTTTCATTTCACGTCACCTTGCTCGCTTAGGGTCGTTTTCGCTGACGTTGCCAAGACATTGGCGTCAACATAGTTGGCGTTGGCGATGGCGTGCTGGTCAATCCTTACAGCTCGTACAGCGTGGTGAACTTGTCCTGCAGGTAGCTGCAGTAGTAGCGGGCGTCAAAATCCATGCCGCAGGCACCCTTGATGAGTTCCGGCGCGTCCTTGGCGCGGCCCCACTGCCAAATGTGCTCGCCCAGCCACGCGCGGACGGGTGCCAAGTCGCCGCTCGCGCAGGCACCGGTAAGGTCGACGCCGTCGCGGCACATGGCCGGCACAAACATGGCATCGTAGGCGCTACCCAGCGCATACGTGGGGAAGTAGCCAAACGAACCGCCGCTCCAATGCGTATCCTGCAGGCAGCCGTGCGTGTCGTCGGGAACGGGAATGCCCAGGTACTCGTCCATAAAGCGGTTCCAAAGCGCGGGGATGTCCTTGGCCGCAGCCTCGCCGGCAAACAGCATGCGCTCGATCTGGTAGCGCACCATAATATGCAGCGGATAGGTGAGCTCGTCGGCCTCGGTGCGGATCAACGACGGCTGCGCGATGTTCACGGCGCGGTAGAGCGTGTCTTCGTCGACGTCGCCGTAGACCTCGGGCGCGTGACGACGCAGCACCTCGAGCAGCGGGCCCATAAAGGCGCGGCTGCGACCCACGGTGTTCTCGAAAAAGCGGCTCTGGCTCTCGTGGATGCCCATGGAGGTGCCGCCCTCCAAGCACGTGCGCGCATAGGCGGGATTGACGCCCAGCTCGTACATGGTGTGCCCCGCCTCGTGGATGATGCTGTAGACGTTGGAGATGCAGTCGTCCTCGTAGATGTGCGTCGCGATGCGCGCATCACCCACGGCAAAGCCCTCGCTAAACGGATGCTCGGTAAAGGCAAGCGTGGTGTCGTCCAGGTCCAGGCCGACAAGCTTCATAAGGTCGAAGCTCATGGCGCGCTGGGCAGCCTCGGGCACGTGGGCGTGCAAAAAGTCGGCAGCCGGCTGCTGGCCGCGCTCGCCGATGGCGTGCACGAGCGGCACGACCGTGGCCTTGACCTCATCGCAAAACGCGTCGAAGCTCTTGGCGGAAAGGCCGCGCTCGTACTGGTCGAGCCAAACGTCGTATGGATCGCGCTTGGGGTCCATGAGCTCGGCCTGATGCTTAAGTTGGGCGACGATTCTATCCACATAGGTCTCAAAGCTCGCCCAGTCGTTGGCAGCCTTGGCCTTGTGCCACACGGCGTCCGCCTCGCAGGTGAGCCTGGTCCAGGCCTCGGCTTCTTCGGTGGGGATGGCACTGGCCTCACGTTGATCGCGGCCGAGCACACGGATCTCGTCGAGCAGCTGAGGGTCGTCGATTTTGCCGCCGGCGACGGTCTCGCGCGCTAACGAGCGTACGAGCTCAACGGACTTCTCGCTGGTCAGCAGCTTGTGATGCTCGCCGGCAAGCGTGCCCATGGCGTCGGCACGCGCTGCTGCGCCGTTGGCAGGAGCAATCGTCGCTCCATCGAACTCGGCAATCTTGAGCAGGTACTCGCGAGTCCACAGCTTGCCTTCGAGCTTGCGGAGCTTCTTGATGCTCTTGCCCGCCTTGGCTTTCTTATCGAGTTTCTTTCCCATACCTATATCCTTGATCTCGCAGGTCGAGCGCCACGGGTGGGCGTGCGGCCAGTTTGCACAGCTACCCGCCTTGTACCCAGTGCGAACAAAACGGAACGCGGCGATGCACACGCAGAATGTGTTATCCTATAGCCCAATGCGTTGACGGAGAGGGTTTTGCCCGCCGCGTCGCCGGCAAGAGAGGGAAGGTCATGGGCTGCGAGCCTTCCTGCGGTGACAAGGGCCAAGCGTTCACTCCCGAGCAGCGACCTCAACGGGCACGCAGCCAGCGGCGGCGAAGCCCCAGTAGGGAAGCCGTGAGCCTCGCGACAAGGGGCACAGAGTGGGCGCGGCGGGCCAGACATCCGCCGGGTCAAACAAGGTGGTACCGCGGAATTCAACCGTCCTTGGGCAATGCACATGCCCGAGGACGGTTTTTTTATTACCGAACCGGGCCGCGTTTTCACAACGCCAGACGGTGGCAGCCGCCTCGGCAAACGGAGAGCGCGAGAGACGAAAGGGAAGACATGAGTCTGATTGATGATCTGGTCAAACTCGAGGAAGAGGCCAAGGAGCTCGTCGCAGGCGCCGACGACGCAGCCAAGCTCGAGGCTGCGCGCGTTGAGCTGCTCGGCCGCAAGGGCCGCATCACCGGCCTGATGCGCATGATGGGCAAGCTCGCCCCCGAGGATCGTCCCGTGATGGGCAAGCGAGCCAACGAGATGCGCCAGCTGATTGAGGGCATGCTCGACGAGCGCAACACCGAGATGAAGGCCGCCGCCCTCAAGCGCGCACTGGAGCACGACGCCGTCGACATCACGCTGCCGGGCATCCGTCCGCAGATCGGCCACCAGCACCTGATCAAGCAGATTATCGAGGAGGCCGAGGACATCTTCTGCGGCATCGGCTACACCGTCGAGTCCGGCCCCATGGTCGACACCTCCTACTACAACTTCACCGCGCTCAACGCCCCCATGGATCACCCGAGCCGCTCGGCCCGCGATACCTTCTACGTGGTCGACAACAACCCCGGCAGCGTCGCGCACCCCGAGGCTCACGCCCACGGCGAGTCCGACGTGCTGCTGCGCACCCAGACTTCGGGCGTGCAGATCCACACTATGGAGTCGCAGAAGCCGCCCATCTACATGATCTGCCCGGGCACCGTCTATCGTCCCGACACGGCCGACGCCTGCCACCTGCCGCAGTTCAACCAGATCGAGGGCCTGGTCGTCGACGAGGGTATCACCTTTGGCGACCTCAAGGGCACGCTCGACTACTTTGTTAAGTGCATGTTTGGCGAGGATCGCAAGACGCGTTACCGCCCGCACTTCTTCCCCTTCACCGAGCCCAGCTGTGAGGTGGACGTGAGCTGCCACGTCTGCGGCGGCAAGGGCTGCAACTTCTGCAAGCACAGCGGTTGGATCGAGATCCTGGGCTGCGGCATGGTCGACCCCAACGTCCTGATCAACTGCGGCATCGACCCCGAGAAGTACACCGGCTTCGCCTTTGGTATTGGCGCCGAGCGCGTCGCGGCCCTGCGCTACGACCTGCCCGACCTCAGAACGCTTATGACGGGCGATATGCGCTTCTTAAATCAGTTCTAGGCCCGGCGGCTTTCCCAAGCACCGCACCTTGCCTTTCAATCGTCGGTTGCGTACCTAAGTACGCGGCCCTCCTCTTTCAAGGCAATCTGCGGCACTTGGAAAACCCGTCTCCGTTGCAGTTTTTGGCTCAAAGCCGCATTTATGAAAGGAGACCAGTTAGATGCGCGTTTCTTACGACTGGCTCAAGACCATGATCGATATTCCGGAGGATCCCAAGACCCTTTCGGACGAATATATCCGTACCGGCACCGAGGTCGAGGCGATCGACACCGTGGGCGAGTCCTTCGACCACGTGGTGACCGCCAAGGTGCTCACCAAGACCCCGCACCCCGATAGCGACCACATGTATGTG
>CABSMN010000086.1 GCA_902478765.1 uncultured Collinsella sp. | reverse complement strand
GAGACAGGCTCTACACCCTGCGCGAGGTATGCACCAAGATCTGCTGGTCCATCGCGCACGTGTTCCAGAAGCTCACCGGTGTCGCCCAGGGCGTCGAGCCCCTGCCCGACCGTTTCCTGGTCGATGCACCGAGCGAGGGTGCCGACAAGCTGGCCGGCCTCGCCTCCAAGATCGAGGGCGGCAACTACTCCGTATACATCTGCTACATCGTCGCGGCGCTCGTGGTCTTCCTCGTGCTCGCCGTGGTCATGGTCTAGAGAGGGGAGAGGATATTATGAACATCGTTCTTGCGATGGCGCAGGGCCTCGTGGTCATGCTGGTCGCGCCCTTCTTCTCCGGCCTCGCCCGTGTGATTCGCGCGAAGATGCACAATCGCCGCGGTCCGTCCATCCTTCAGGATTACCGGGACCTCGCGAAGCTCATGGCGCGTCCCGAGTCCGTGAGTTCCGACTCGAGCTTCGTGCTGCGCATCATGCCGCCGCTGTTCCTCGCGGTGTCGTTTATGCTCGCCATGGGCCTGCCCATGTTCACGCTCCAGAGCCCCATGCCCGTCTTTGGTGACGCCATCACCATCATGTACGCGCTCGCGCTGTCCCGCTTCTTCTTCGCGCTGTCCGGCGTGGATTCCTCCAACGCCTACGCGGGCTTCGGCGGTATCCGCGAGCTCCTCATGAGCGTGCTCATCGAGCCGTCCATGCTCATCGCGCTGTTCACCGTCGCCATCGTGTGCGGCTCCACGGACATTGCGACCATGGGTCAGCACATCGTTACGGGCAACGTCTCGAGCGTCGTCGCCGTTATCCTCGCCGGCGTCGCCTTCGCGGCCGCCTGTTACATGGAGCTCGGCAAGCTTCCGTTCGATCAGGCCGAAGCCGAGCAGGAGCTCCAGGAGGGCCCGCTCGCCGAGCTCTCCGGCCCGTCCCTGGCCATGATGAAGCTCGCCATGGGCATGAAGCAGGTCGTGGTCGTCGCTTGGTTCACCTCCATCTTCATCCCCTGGGGAGAGCCCGCGACCATCGGCGTCACCGCTCTCGTGGGCGCCGTCGTCTTCCTCGTCAAGTGCCTGGTCGATTTCGTCGTCTGCGGCGTGCTCGAGAACTCCGTTTCCCGTTCGCGCTTCAAGGTGCTCGGTAACCAGACCTGGGCCGTCGTCGGCATCGCGGTCCTCGCGTTCGTCTTCGTCGTCGTAGGCGTGTAGGGAGAAGGGAGAAACTATGTCAATCGAATCGAGCTTGTCCCTCTTTGCCATGGTGGCGATCGCCGTCCCCATGCTGGGCTCCCTGCTCATCGTCATGCTGCCGCGTCCCTACGCTAAATGGATCTGCGCCTTTGCCGGCGGCATCGCCACGGTCGCTTCCGTTGGCTTGGCCGCGACGTTTGCCGGAAACGGCATGAACGCGGTCGATGTAACCTGGGCGAGTATGGGCCAGACCTTGGTCATGGGCTTCATATTCGACCGGATGAGCACGCTGCTCGCACCCGCGTTCGTCGCTATCGGCCTGCTCGTCGTCATCTATTCGTTCCCGTACATGAGCGATAAGAATAAGGAGCATCCCGACGCGCCCCGTCGTCGCTTCTACGTGTACTTCTCCACGTTCATCGGCGCCATGGCCGGTCTCGCCTACAGCTCCACCATCGTCGGCCAGCTCGTTTTCTTCGAGATCACCGGTGTGTGCTCCTGGGGCCTCATCAGCTACTACATGACGCCCACGGCCAAGAAGGCCGGTATGAAGGCGCTCATCATCACCCATATCGGCGCTCTGGGACTCTACATCGGCGCGGCCTTCCTGTTCGCCGGAACCGGCACGTTCGCGCTGAGCGCGATCTCCCAGCTCGATTCCGGTATGAAGACCGTCGTGCTGCTGCTCATCCTGTTCGCTGCTTGGGCCAAGTCCGCCCAGTTCCCGCTCTACATGTGGCTGCCCTCCGCAATGGAGGCCCCCACGCCCGTTTCCGCCTACCTTCATGGCGCGTCCATGGTTAAGGTCGGCGTGTGCGTGTTCGCCCGCGCTCTTGCGAGCGCCGGCGATATCCCCGAGATCGTCGGTTGGGTCGCCATCATCGACGCCGTCGTGACCATGCTCTTCGGCTTCCTCATGTACCTGCCCCAGAAGGATATGAAGCGCCTGCTCGCCTTCTCGACGATCGCGCAGCTCGCCTACGTGTTCTTTGGCCTGGGCCTCTCCGTGTTCGGAAGCCAGATGGCGTTTAACGGCGCCGTCGAGCACATCTTCAACCACGCGTTCACCAAGACCCTGTTCTTCCTCATCGCTGGCTCTCTCAGCTTCACGCTGGGAACCCGTATGCTGCCCAAGATCCAGGGCCTCATGAAGAAGTACCCGGTCACGGGCGTGGGCTTTGCGGTCGCCGCGACCGCTATCGCCGGCGTGCCCCCCATGAGCACGTTCTTTTCCAAGTTCCAGATCATTTCCGGTGGCTTCGCGGTTGGTGCTACCAACACGGTCATCTTTGTCCTCGTGTGCGTCATGGTCGTCGAGACCGTCGCCACCTTCGCATGGTTCCTGCGTTGGATGGGTAAGGTCCTGCCCGGTGAGCCGAGCGAGACCGTGGCCGCCGGCCAGCCCCTTCCGCGCGCCATGGCGTTCGTGTTCGTCGTCCTCATGATCATGGTCGTCGTCGCCGGTCCTCTGTCCTCTAGTTGGATGGGTTAGGAGGTAGGACATGGGTTATTCGTTAGTCAATATCCTGGGCGGTCTTCTGATCGTGACCTCCACCATGGTGGTCGTCTCGAAGACCATCCCGTCCGCCATCAAGTGGTACGCGATCCAGTCGGTTGTCCTGGTGGGCGTGCTGCTCACCCTGGGCCTCACCACCGGTGCCACCGAGCTTCTCATGTGGGCCGCGTCGGCCTTCGTCACCAAGGTGATCCTCGTTCCGTTCATTCTCAACCGTGCCTACAAGAAGATGGGTTCGCCTGCCGATAGCACGCTGACCTCCTCCATCAAGCCGGCCTGGACCATCATCCTCACCGGTCTGGAGGTGGCCGTCTGCTTCGCGGTGGTCACGCGCCTGAGCCTGCCCACCGCCGAGGTGGCCACTCCGGCCCTCGCCATCAGCTTCGCGCACTTCTTCGTCGGCCTCACGTGCATCATCTCCCAGCGCAACATCCTCAAGCAGATCTTCGGGTACTGCCTTATGGAGAACGGTAGCCACGTGACGCTCGCTCTGCTCGCGCCCACGGCCCCCGAGATCATCGAGATCGGCATCGCCACCGACGCCATCTTCGCCGTCATCATCATGTCCGCCGTCGTCGTGAGGATTTGGAACGACACCAAGTCGCTCGACTCCCACGACCTGACCGAATTGAAGGGGTAGGCCATGGATGTTTCAATGCTGACGGTCGCCCTGCTCGCTTGTCCTCTCGTGTTCTCCCTGATTATGGCTGCGCTCCCCAAGACGACGTCCTACAACGTCTTCGCGGGGCTCAACACCATCTCCGTCGCGGCGACCCTTGTCCTTTCGGTCGTCACCGCGGGAACCATGCTCTCGAGCGGGCAGAATATCGACGCTTTGGGCCTGTGGCTCCATCTCGATTCGCTCTCGTCGATCTTCGTCCTTCTGGTAGGCATCATCGGGTTCATCACCGGCGTGTACTCCATCTCCTATATCAAGATCGATATCGAGGAGAAGACCATGCCGGCCGAGCGCACCAAGCAGTACTACGCGCTGTTCAGCCTGTTCGTCTTCACGATGCTGCTCGCCTGCCTGTCCAACAACATCATCCTCACCTGGGCGGCGGTCGAGGCCACTACGCTGTCGACCGTGTTCCTCGTGGGCATCTACAAGAACAAGCAGGCGCTCGAGGCGTCTTGGAAGTACGCGATGGTCTGCACCGCCGGTGTGGCCTTCGGCCTGTTCGGCACGCTGCTCATCTACGCGAACGCCGCCGATATCATGCCCAACGCGCATGAGGCCGCCTTCCTCACCTCCATCATGCCCTACGCCGACCAGTTCGACCCGATGCTCGTGCGCCTCGCGTTCGCGTTCATCGTCATCGGCTTCGGCACCAAGGCGGGCCTGTTCCCCATGCACACCTGGCTGCCCGACGCGCACTCCCAGGCTCCGAGCCCGGTCTCCGCGCTGCTCTCGGGCGTGCTGCTCAAGTGCGCCATGCTGGTGATCATCCGCTTCTACTCCCTGTCCATCATCACGGTGGGCGACACCTATCCGCGAACGCTCCTGCTCATCCTGGGCACGCTGTCCATCCTGGTGGCTGCCCTGTGCATCTTCAAGCAGGACGATATCAAGCGCCGCTTCGCGTACTCCTCCGTCGACAACGTCGGCGTGGTCGCGCTGTGCCTGGGTATCGGTGGCCCGCTCGGTATCGCCGCCTGCCTGCTGCACTGCATCTTCCACGGCTTCACGAAGGCGCTCGCCTTCTGCATGGCCGGTAACATCCAGCACATCTACCACACCCGCGACCTGAACAAGATCAAGGGCGTCGTCGAGATCGCTCCCGTCACGGCAGCGCTCACCATCATCGCCCTGCTCGCGCTCGCCGCCTTCCCGCCGTTCGCCCTGTTCATCTCCGAGTTCCTCACCTTCGTGGCCGGCGTTCAGTCCGGTCCCATCTGGGTGGTCGTGCTCGTGGCCATCGGCCTCACCGGCGTGTACTTCGCCCTTACCGGCATCGCGCTCAAGTCCATCTTCGGCAAGGCGCCCGAGGGCATGAAGCGCCACGAGGTGCCCGCCCTCATGATCATCCCCGAGATCGCCCTCGCGATCGTGGTCATGTGGTTCGGTATCGCCACCCCGGTCGCCATCACGAGCGGCGTCGAGGATGCAACGTCCGTCGTTTTGAACCAGAGCGTCGAAGAGCTCCACGAGGCCCCTCTCTACCGCATGGTGTTCAGTTCCCAGACCAAGACAAGTGAGGTGAATTAGCACCATGGCAGAACCTGAAAAGAAGGACTACGCTCGTCGCTGCGAAAGCCACGTCGAGGCCCTGCGCGCTGCAGTGCCGGGCGCTATCGAGAAGGTCGAGTGGCAGTGCGAGGACCAGCTGACGATCACCGTCAAGCAGGACAAGCTGCCCGAGGCCGTCCACTACCTGTATTACGAGCGTTACGGCTGGATTCCCGTGATCATCGGCAACGACGAGCGCAGTCTGTGCGGTCGCTACGCCGTGTACTACGTCATCTCCATGGAGGGGGAGGACCCCGGCTGGGTGACCGTGCGCACCGAGGTCGATCCCGCCAAGATGACGTTCCCGTCCGTGACGCCGTTCGTCCCCGCCTGCGTGTGGGGCGAGCGCGAGCTTCGCGACATGTTTGGTCTGATTCCCGAGGGTCTGCCCGATCGTCGCCGCCTGGTGCTGCCCGACGATTGGCCCAGCGGCCTGTATCCGCTGCGCAAGGACTCCATGGACTACCGTTTCCGTCCCGCTCCCGCGAGCGACATGGAAAACTACGAGTTCTTGGCCGATACCAAGGGCAAGGAGACCACGCTCGTCCCCATGGGCCCGCTGCACATTACCTCCGACGAGCCCGGCCACTTCCGCCTGTTCGTTGAAGGCGAGACGATCGTCGACGCCGACTACCGTCTGTTCTACGTGCACCGCGGCATGGAGAAGGTCGCCGAGACGCGCCTGAACTATGACGCCGTGACGTTCCTCGCCGACCGCATCTGCGGCATCTGCGGCTGCGCCCACTCGGTGGCCTATGCCGAGGCCGTCGAGCGCGCCCAGGGCATTCATGTTCCGCCGCGCGCCCAATACAAC
>CABSMN010000085.1 GCA_902478765.1 uncultured Collinsella sp. | reverse complement strand
AGATGCAGCGTAGTCTCGTGGGCTCGGAGATGTGTATAAGAGACAGGTCCAGACCCATATGTCCGGCAAAGACACCGTCCTTGGCGTTGCGCGGCTTGCGCTTCATGATGTCGCCCTCGGCATCCTCCATGCCCAGCGCAAGCGCGGGGAAGCAGTCGGTGACCAGGTTCACCCACAGCAGCTGCACCGGCTGGAAGATGGTAAAGCCGATGAGCGTGGCGATAAACACCGAGAACACCTCGGCAAGGTTGGCCGAAAGCAGGAACTGGATGACCTTGCGGATGTTGTCGTAGATGCGACGACCCTCTTCGCAGGCGCCGATGATGGTAGCGAAGTTGTCATCGGCAAGTACCATGTCGGCGACGTTCTTGGTGACGTCGGTACCGGTGATGCCCATACCAACGCCAATGTCGGCGCGCTTGATGGACGGGGCGTCGTTGACGCCATCGCCCGTCATGGCCACGATCTGGTCGCGCGACTTCCAAGCCTCGACGATGCGTGTCTTGTGCTCGGGCTGGACGCGGGCGTACACGCCGTAGTCCTCGATGTGCGCGTCGAGTTCCTCGTCGCTCATGCGATCGAGGTCGGCACCGGTGATGGCCTGGCTGCGATCGGCGACGATGCCCAGCTGCTTGGCGATGGCCACGGCGGTGTCGATGTGGTCGCCCGTGATCATGACGGTGCGGATACCGGCGTCGTGCGCCTCGTGGATAGCGTCGGCCACCTCGGGACGGACCGGGTCGATCATGCCGGACAGGCCACAGAAGACCAGGTCATGCTCGAGCGCAGCGGGGCTGCAGTCGTCGGGAACCTCGGTGTAGGTGCGGCTTGCCAGCGCCAGTACGCGCAGGGCCTCGTCGGCCATGGCCTTGTTGGCCGCCACGAGCTCGGCGCGGCGCTCCTCGGTCAGGGGGACGACCTTATCGCCCTCGTAGATATGGGTGCACAGGCCGATCACCACGTCGGGCGCACCCTTGGTGTACTGCTCGTACTCGCCATCCAGGGTCTCGACGACCACGGACATCATCTTGCGGCCCGAGTCAAACGGGGCCTCGCCCACGCGCGGATGCTCGGCAGTCAGGCCAGTGAGGCCCGCCTTGCCGGCGTCGTTGACGAGCGCGCACTCAGTCGGCTCGCCCACGGCCTCGCCCAGCTCCTCGTCCCACTGAGCATCGGAGCACAGCGCCATGCCGGCCAGGAACTTCTCCTTGGGCGCAGCGAGCTCGTGCTTGACGACGGTCATCTTGTTTTGGGTAAGGGTACCGGTCTTGTCGGAGCAGATGGTCTGCGTGCAGCCGAGAGTCTCGACGGCAGAGAGCTTGCGGATGATTGCCTGGCGCTTAGCCATCTTGGTCACGCCAAGCGATAGCACGATGGTCACGACGGCGACCAGGCCCTCGGGGATGGCAGCGACGGCGAGCGAGACGGCGACCATAAAGGTATCGAGCAGGGCGGTCGGGTCGGTAAGAACGTTGCCCACGCCGTGGCGGATGATATCAACGCCAAAGATGACGACGCAGATGACGATAACCATAATGGTAAGGATGCGGCTGAGCTCGGCGAGCTTCACTTGCAACGGCGTGAGCTCTTCCTTGGCCTCGGCCAGGGCGCCGGCGATCTTGCCCATCTCGGTGTTCATGCCGGTGCCGACCACGACGGCGCGACCACGGCCGTACACGACGGTGGAGCCCATATAGCACATGTTCTTACGGTCGCCGAGCGGCACGTCATCGGTGCCCGCAGCGAGCTCGATCACGTTGGCGTGCTTCTCTACGGGCACGGACTCGCCGGTGAGCGCGGCCTCTTCGATCTTCATCGTGGCGCTCTCGAGCACGCGGCAGTCGGCCGGGACGGAGTCGCCCGCCTCGAGCATGATCACGTCGCCGGGCACGAGCTCGGCGCTCGGCAGGTGCACGAGCTTGCCGTCGCGCAGCACCTTGGACTGCGCCGCACTCATCTCCTGCAGGGCCTCGAGGGCCTCCTCGCTCTTGGCTTCCTGGACCACGCCCAGCACCGAGTTGACGATAACGACGAACATGATGATGGCAACATCGGCAAAGTCGGGCTCGCCCTTGACCATGCCCGTGAGCGCACTGATGACGGCGGCAACGATCAGCATGATGACCATGGGGTCGGCCATCTGCTCAAAGAAACGCTTCCACAGCGGTGTCTTCTCGGCTTCCTCGAGCTTGTTAGGGCCTGTCTTGGCGAGGCGCGAAGACGCCTCGTCGTTGCTCAGGCCGAGGTTCTCATCGACACCTTGGTCGCTGAGCACCTCCGCCGCGGCGGACAGGTATTCCTTTTGCATATAGAGTCCCCTCCTGGGATTCGGGCCACTCAGCAGATTGATGCCCGATCATAATTCCCAGGAGAAGGGCAAGGGCTCATCAAGGCTGCCGTGCTGAGCGGCAGTTGATAGTGGAGCTATGGTACCCCAAAGCGACGCGTCTAGCCAAAACAATCGGTTTGGAAATATGGTCCGCACGCAACGGTGCAGACCGTGTGATGCTCAACATTGGTAAAACGTTTTTTCTTCGGCACATCGCCAAACTGACATATCTCCCAGATAGCAGCGGTTGGAGTGGTTGGTAAAGATTTTTCATATACCGTTTTTCCCGCAAAAAATGAACTTCCATTTCGGCATACGGTCGATTTTTTGGGGTATTCGGTCGGCATTTCGTTATAATCATCTCGGTTTTATTTCTTATGGTTTATCTATCAGCGCAAGACGATGTCAGATGGAGGTCTGAATGTACAAGCGCACTAAGATTGTATGCACCATGGGTCCCGCCTGCGATAGCGACGAGACCATCCGCGAGATGATCAAGGCGGGCATGAACGTCGCCCGTTTTAACTTCTCGCACGGCTCCTACGACGAGCACCACGGTCGCATCGAGCGCGTCCGCCGTATTTCCAAGGAGCTCGGTCTGCCTGTCGGCATCCTGCTCGACACCAAGGGCCCCGAGGTCCGCACCGGCCTTCTGGTCGACGGCAAGAAGGTTGCCGTCAAGACCGGCGATAAGATCGTCGTCACCGCTCAGCCCACGTCCGAGGATTTCCACGGCACCGCTGAGCACATCTCCCTCGACTACCTGGCTCTGCCTTCCGAGGTCGAGAAGGGCTCCCTCATCCTGATCGATGACGGCCTGGTTGCCCTCGAGGTCGAGTCCGTCAGCGGCCAGGACATGACCTGCGTCGTTAAGAACGACGGCCTGATCGGCGAGCGCAAGGGCGTCAACATGCCCAACGTCAACATCTCGCTGCCCGCCATCACCGAGCGCGATCGTCAGGACATCCTCTTTGGCCTGACCGAGAACATCGACTACATCGCCGCTTCCTTCATCCGTGACGGCGAGTCCGTCCGCGGCATCCGCAAGCTTTGCCGCGAGAACGGTGGCGAGCACGTGACGATCTTCCCGAAGATCGAGTGCGCCCTGGGCGTCGAGAACTTCGACGAGATCCTCGAGGCTTCCGACGGCATCATGGTCGCCCGTGGCGACCTGGGTATCGAGATCAAGCCCGAGCTCGTTCCGCACATCCAGAAGGAGATCATCGCCAAGTGCAACGCGGCCTACAAGCCCGTTATCACCGCTACGCAGATGCTCGACTCCATGCAGCAGAACCCGCGCCCGACGCGCGCCGAGGTTGCCGACGTTGCTAACGCCATCTACGACGGCACCGACGCCGTTATGCTCTCTGGCGAGTCCGCTGCCGGTAAGTACCCGGTCGAGGCCGTTAAGATGCAGGCCAGCATTGCTCTCGAGACCGAGAAGTACCTCCCGGCCCACGCTCCGCTCGAGGTTCCGGCCGACGCTCACGGCACCCGCGTCGTCAACAACGTTGTGGGTATGTCCGCTGTGAACATGGCCACCACCGTTGGCGCCAAGTGCATCACCGTGCCGACGACCACCGGTCGTACCGCACGCCTGATCTCGCACTTCCGTCCCAACATGCCGATCTGCGCGTTCTCCCGCCACGAGTGGGCCGTCCAGCAGATGATCATGTACTGGGGCGTTATCCCGCACCAGGCCGAGATTACCCAGGGCACCGTCAACGGCACGATCGTCAAGGCGATCGAGACCGCTAAGGAGCTCGGCTACGTCGAGGCCGGCGATCTGACCGTCGCTACCGCCGGCGATCCCCGCATGAGTGTTCAGCTCGAGGACAAGGTCTCCTCGACCAACGTCGCTTACGTCGCTCAGGTGCGCTAAATCGCACTTGCAAGCACGCTTGCATTGCAAAAGGGCCCGGAAGGCTTTGCCTTCCGGGCCCTTTTTAGACCTTCTTCGTATGCCGCATCATCGATTTGTGTTCAGTCGCAAGCCTCTCCGATGCCGAGCGCACCACCGAAGACGCCCTGCGACGGGAGCCGTTGGTCAATTGGAATGAACTGTTCACCGTTAAGCCGGCCGGCTAGCAGCTAGCGATCAGGGGGACTGCGGGAACGTCAGAAGCAGCAACGCGAGCCGCAAATCCCGCCTCGGTCAGCTCGATGACCTCGGTAAACGTTGCATCGAAAAACTCCTCGGTTAGCAGGCGATACGGCGGATGATCGGGCTCGCCGGGGTTTTCGCGTACAATCTCGTGCATGACGCCGATAGTCTTGAGCACATATTCTTTATGGATGGGATACTGCCCAAAACGCGTCGCAGCGGTATAGAGGCGATCGGTCGCACGCGGAATGGAAACGATGCCCAGCGTCTTGCCAAACCAGTCAAAATCGCCCTGCTTTTTAATGCGGAATTCCTCGCACGGCTTGCCGCCGTGTGCTTCCAGATACTGGTTCACACGCGTGTTCCATACCGTGTCGGCCACCAGATGCGACCAGACGCCCAGCGTTAAATCGAGCAGCGACTGCGCCACATCTTCGGACGCAAGCGAGAACTCACAGGCGCCGGGACCGACAACCGGCTCGGCATCCCTGTAGCGCTGAGGATAGTGCACGCGGTTCAGTCGCTCGCGCTCCTCGACAATCGAGGTAGCCTCAGCAGGTTCGCCCGCGGGTGCGCCTTTAAGCAGCGGCGCCACATAGGTATCCCAGAACTCGTGCTCGCGCGGCTTAGGGATAGGCTCGGGCTTTGCAAAGTGCGTAATGCGATACGGAATGGGATCGGCGATGCCAGGGACCATATAGCCCACGAAGATATCCGGAACCACGCAGCCAAACAAAAAGGCATTGCGGTCGCGCACGCTATCGGCAAGCACGCTAGCACGTGCCAGCAAGCGCTCCGTTTGAGCGATATGAATGTTCCAACTTGGCATAGCCACCCCCATAAAACCTGGTTAACTATACCATCACGGCAGAGTCGCACAGGCGGCCATACATACCCTACGCAGCAACTATTCCGCAGCACCGCTTTCGGTTCCATACGACGGCACGGGCGCCTCGACCGCATGGTGATATCGATCGATATAGATGGCACGGGCCTCCAGGCGGCGCACCAAATCTTGATGGTGCGTACTCATCAAAACCGTCTTACCGGCAGCAACGTAGGCCAGCAAAAAGTTGACTACGATGTCGCACGAGTCCTCATCGAGCCCGTTGGTGGGCTCATCGAGCACTAGGATATCGGGGTTCATCGACACCACCGCAGCCAGCGCAACGCGCTTCTTTTGCCCGCCCGAAAGCTGATAGGGCGAGGCATCGACCAGATCGACAACCTGGAACAGCTCCATGGCATCGCGGACGCGGCGCTCGAGCTCGTCTGTCGGCAGCCCCATCTGCGCGGGGCCAAAAGCAACTTCCTCGCCCACCGTA
>CABSMN010000084.1 GCA_902478765.1 uncultured Collinsella sp. | reverse complement strand
GATGTGTATAAGAGACAGCCCGTAGAGGGGTCAGGCGTGGGCGTAGGATCGGGGGTAGGCGTCGGCGTGCCACCGTCGCCGCCCGTGCCGCCGTCGCCACCTGTGCCACCGTCGCCACCTGTCGTACCGCTATCGCCGGTGGTGTTGCCGCCCGGGGTTTCAGTGGTCGTGGTTGTCGTCGTGGTGGTCGTGGTGGTCTCTTCCTTTTCCTCTTCCTCTTCCTTTTCCTCGTCTTTTTCCTCTTCGTCTTCTTTTTTGTTGTTTGTGCCGTAGAACTTCCAGACGTTATTGTTCTTGTACGTGGGGGCCGTTCCGGTCGGGAACTCCTCGCGCTCGGTTCCGGCCAAAACCGTGTTCATGAACTTCTTAAAGACGGGCAGGTTGGTGCTGTCGCCCAGCAGGTCCGTACCGTACTTTTGGATGGGAATCTCGCCTGCGGAATAACCGGTCCACAGGGCGCATGCCAGTTGCGGCGTGTAGCCGCAGAACCACAGGTTGGTGGTGTTGTCAGTGGTGCCCGTCTTGCCGGCATAGGGCTGGTTGACGCTCAGCGCGCCGGCGGCACCCGTGCCGCTGCCCTGCATGACGCCGGATAGAACGTCGGTAACCGCGGCAGCCTCGCCTTCGGTGAGCACCTGCGTGGGATTGTCGGTGTGCTGGTACAGAACCGAGCCGGTGCGCGAGTCGATCTCGGTGATGGCGATCGGCTGGCGATAATGGCCGCCATTGGCAAAAGTGGCGTAGGCCGATGCCATTTCGAGCGGCGAGATGGACCCGGTGCCGAGCGTCATGACGGGAACGTCCTCGATATTGTCCTTGGCGGGATCGATGCCGAGCTTTTTGACGAGCGACATGATCTTGTTGTTGCCGATGGCTTCTGCCACCTGAATGTAGCCGGTGTTGGATGAGTATGCCGTTGCCTGCTTAAGCGTGATGTTGCCATAGCTCTGGTTGGCATAGTTTTGCACCTTGGTCGTGGTGCCCTTTGCCGTGAGCGGCGAGTTGCAGTTGAGGGTGACGTTGGGGTTCATACCGTTTTGGATGGCGGTTGCCAGCGTAAAGGCCTTAAACGTGGAGCCCACGGGGCGCTTTGCCGTAGCGTGGTTCACGTGATTCTCGTCGGCGTTATAGTCGTAGCCGCCCACCATGCACTTGATGTAGCCAGTCTTGGGGTCAACGACGACCATGCCCATGTCCAGGCCGTCGAGAGAAAGCGTGTCGAGCTGCGAGCGCACGGCCTCCTCGGCAACCTGCTGCATGGTGGGGTCGATGGTGGTCTTGACGGTCAGACCGCCCTTAAAGAGCACGTCGGTCGAGAACTCCTGCTCAAGCAGCTGCTTTACGTAGGAGACAAAGTAGGGTTGAGAGTACACATCGACGCCACTGCCCGAAATCTCGGTCACGTTAAGCGTGATGGGCTCAGCCTGTGCGGCATCGTGCTCTTCCTGCGTGATGTGGCCCAGACGCAGCATGTTGTCCAGAACCTTGTTGCGGCGGGATAGCGCCAGGTCGGGATTAACCGTGGGGTCGTACTGCGAGGGCGAGTTGGGAAGGCCGATGAGCAGCGCGGCCTCGCTCAGGCTGAGGTCGGCGGCGGTCTTGGACAGATAGGTCTCGGCGGCGGCCTCGATGCCATATGCTCCATGGCCGTAGTAGATGGTGTTGAGGTACATCATGAGGATCTCGTCCTTGGAGTACATATCCTCCATCTTGATGGCGATATAGGCCTCGCGCACCTTACGCTCGATGGTCGAGTCGAATTGTTCCTCCTGCAAGATGGTGTTGCGAACCAGCTGCTGGGTGATCGTCGATGCGCCCTCGTGGCCGCCGGTGAGGGTTGCCACCGATGCGCGCGCAATGCCCCAAAGGTCGATGCCGCCATGCTCGTAGAAGCGCTCGTCCTCGACATCGACAGTGCCCTGCAGCACATACGGGGACACTTGGTCTTTGGTGATGGACTTACGGTTTTGAGTGTAGAAACTCGCGATCTTGTTGCCGTTGCAGTCGACGATTTCGGTGGGCTCACTTACCAGGTAAGCGTTGGCGTCGGTGTAGTCGGGCAGGTCGGACAGCCAGCGGTTGACGTTGCCGATCATGCCGATGCCAAACGCTACGCCCGCGATAAGCAGAAAGCCCAAAAACGAGAGCAAGATCATGGGAAGGACATGCGTCTTGGAGCGACTGCGTTCCTGTCGTTGGCGAGGACCCATAGATTGACCTCCGGGTATGTCGTGCCAGGCGGCAGGTATGCTGCCGGGCAGGATGGACATAAGTTATTACACGATAAACCAATCGGGGCACGCGAGGCCTCGTGTATGCTGGTTGGCAGCAATTTTCAGAGTGAAAGCACACCTTGGCAAGGAGTTTACCGATGGCGATTCGGCCGATGGAACCGAGCGGACAATGCGAAAGCGAGTTGGCGGCGGCTGGAGTGGCGCTGCCCGAACTGCTGGCGCCTGCTGGCGGGCTCGACCAGATGCTCGCGGCGATTGCGGCGGGTGCCGATGCCGTCTATGCGGGGCTGGACGGATTCAACGCTCGAGTGAGCGCGCATGGCTTTAGCGATGATGAGTTCGCGCGCGGTTGTGCCGTGGCCCATGCCCATGGCGTGCGTGTGTACGTGACGCTCAACGTGTTCGTGTTCGATGATGAGCTTGCCGACGCCGTGGCGTTGGGGGCGCATGCGCACGCGTTGGGTGCCGATGCGCTGATTGTGGCAGATGCCGGGCTGGCTTGCGCGCTTCGTGCGGCGATTCCGGGGGTCGAGATTCACCTGTCTACCCAAGCGGGCGCTCATAGCGAGGGTGCCGTGCTGTTGGCTGCCAAGGAGTTGGGCGTTGAGCGCGTGACGACGGCGCGCGAGCTGAGCGTGGCGGAGATTGGGACGCTTTGCGCTACTGGCGTTCCCATCGAGGTGTTCTGTCACGGCGCTATTTGCATTGGATACTCGGGCGCGTGTGAGTTTTCGGCCCTGAGGCGCGGACGGTCGGCGATGCGCGGCGACTGCACGCAGCCGTGCCGTCTGTCCTATGACTTGGTGGACGAGGCGGGGCAGAGTGTTGTCGCTGTCGAAGGGGATCGCCTGCTGTGTCCGCGTGACTATCTGGGTATCGCGCATCTGCCCGAGCTTGTTGCCGCCGGCGTGGCATCGCTCAAGATCGAGGGCCGCATGAAGAATCCCGACTACGTCTTTAACGTGGTAAGGGTGTGGCGTCGGGCGCTCAATATGCTGCGCGACGGCACATGGGATGCCGATGCGGTGCCGGCGCTTGAGCGCGAGCTGGGAAGGTCGTTCAACCGCGGCTTTACCGATGCGTATCTGCGGGGCCGTTCGGGCGCCGAGCTCATGAGCTTTGAGCGCGCGATCAACCAGGGCGTGCGCGTGGGTCACTTGATGGCGGTGGGTCACGAAGAGGTGACGGTTGAGCTTGATGCCGCCGTGGCGGCGGGTGATACGCTCGAGATCCGATTTTACCCGGGTGCCGACGCGCGTCCCGATGTGCCCAAGCGCTGGCCACAGGTGCCTTGCCCCGTGGATGCCGCTGCGGGAGAGCGCATCGTCGTGCATTGCAAACGCAAGGTGGACGCGGGCTGCGAGGTCTATTTGATTCGCAGCGCCGGCGTGCTGGGGCAGACGGCAACGGTGTTGGAGCGCATGCGGGCCGAGGCAGATGCGGTCGCGCCTGTTGAGCGGTCCGTTGAGGTGCTGCCGTTTGAGGGCGTTCTGGCAGATGTCGATGTGCCGACGGAGTTGGCGGGGCCGGCGGAGCCGGCAAAGCATGTGACATTTGCTCGTATGGTCTTTGCTTGGGAGCTGATGGATGTGGATCCGCGTGATGAGCGGGATCTGTCCGATGCAACGGTGGTGCTCGACGAAGTGTGCCGCGCAGGCGGCGCCGAGCGGACTCGGGCACTTATGCAGCGTGCCGGGCGCGTCGTCTGCCGCAATCTGGGGCAGGTGGCGATGGCCCGCGAGTTGGGCACGGCGTTTGACGTGGCGGCGCCGGTGTTCTGCGCCAATCGGGCCACACTTGCTTGGCTGCGCGGGCTTGGTGCGGGGTGGATATACTTGCCTGCCGAGTTACTCGGCAATGATAGGGAGCGTATTGCCGAGCTGGCTGCTGAACCCGGCGTCTTGGGTCCGGTCGACGCCGACCGTCCCGAGCTCATGGTGTGCGAGCACTGCCTGCTGACCACCGAGGGCGTCTGCGCCACCGATGCGACGGGGCAGGTCCGTTGCCGCGACTGCTTGCGTCGTCGGCAGGCGCGCTATCTGGTCGAACGTGACGGTACACGTCTGCCAGTTGCCATTGACGCGTGCGGCAGGACGAGGATTTTCCTGTCGTAGGTGCCGCGTCGCGTCAGTTTGTTATCATAAGAGAGTTTATGGACTTCCAGCACCGCCGTTTTCGGCGAGGGTGCTATAGCAAAAGGAGGATACCCAATGCTGTCTGTTGACGAGCAAATGCGTATCATCACCTCGGGCGCCGCGCAGATCGTCCCCGAGGCCGACCTTCGCAAGAAGCTTGAGAAGGGCGAGCCCCTCAACATCAAGCTCGGCGTCGACCCCACTAGCCCCGACCTGCACTTGGGCCACGCCGTGCCGCTGCGCAAGATGCGTCAGTTCCAGGACCTGGGCCACAACGTCACCCTCATCATCGGTAACGGTACCGCGCTGATTGGCGACCCCTCGGGCAAGAATTCCACCCGCCCGCAGCTTTCGCAGGAGCAGATCGAGGCCAACGCCGAGACCTACGTGAGCCAGGCCATGAAGATCCTGGATCCCGAGAAGACCACCATCGTGCACAACGGTGACTGGATCTTGTCGATGGATCTGGCCGGTCTGCTGCAGGTGTGCTCCAAGTTCACCGTTGCCCGTATTCTTGAGCGCGATGACTTTACCAAGCGCTACCAGTCCCAGACGCCGATTGCCCTGCACGAGTTCCTGTACCCCGTGATGCAGGCCTTCGACTCCGTGCAGATCAAGGCAGACGTGGAGATGGGCGGAACCGACCAGCTCTTCAACCTGCTCGCCGGCCGTGAGCTCATGGAGAAGATGGGTATGGAGCCCCAGATCGCGCTCACTATGCCGCTGCTCGAGGGCACCGATGGCGTGCGCAAGATGTCCAAGTCCTACGGCAACTACATCGGCCTGACCGACGCGCCCAAGGACATGTTCGGCAAGACCATGTCCATCCCCGATGAGATGATCGGTAAGTACTACCGCCTGGCTAGCTCGCTCACTCCGGCCGAGGTCGACAAGATCGACGCCGCTTTGGCCGATGGCTCCGCCGATCCCTATGAGCTCAAGCGCGCCCTGGGCCGCGACCTGTGCGATACCTACCACGGCGCCGGTGCCGGCGACGAGGCCCAGGCCGAGTTCGACCGCGTGTTCAAGGAGGGCCAGCTTGCCGACTTCCCCGAGAAGCACATCGAGCTGACCGTCAACGACGAGGGCCAGATCTACCTCGCCGGCCTGCTCAAGGACCTGGGTCTTTCGGCTAGCGCCGGCCAGGCCCGTCGCGATATCGACGGTGGCGGTGTTAAGATCAACGGCAAGGCCGTGGCTCCCAAGAGCTACAACATCGACCCCAGCGCTCTCAAGGTGGGCGACATCCTCTCTGTGGGCAAGCGCAAGGGCTTCAAGTTGGTCTAACGAACAAGTTGACCTCACAAGTGCAATAAGGCTGCAGCCGGAAACGATTCCGGCTGCAGCCTTTTTAGATGATGGTTGATTTCCGATCTCAGCCGAACACATTGAGCGGATAGGCCGTTCCCGCAGC
>CABSMN010000083.1 GCA_902478765.1 uncultured Collinsella sp. | reverse complement strand
TTTTTCAAGCAGAAGACGGCATACGAGATTAGCTGCAGTCTCGTGGGCTCGAGTCGCGCGGGAAGTGCGTGCCCCAGGACGTGAGCGTGGTGGGTGTTGACGATAGCCTGGGCGACATCGTGCCCGACCGTCGCCTGACCACGGTGCGCTTTGACAACAAGCGCGTCGGCATGTGGGCTGTCGACAAGATTGCCGGCGCCGAGGGGGTTGCGTCTGGCGTGGAGCACATGCTGATCCCCGGCATGCTCGTAGAGGGTGATACAGTGCGCGATGTACGCTAGGGTGTGGACCTGTTTGGGTTGCCACTAATTGTGTTCGATATTGTTCGCATTGGTTTAAAAACCGTTCACGGGCGAAAATCGACCGTTCATAGCTCGAAATTGCGTTTTGCATTGTTCTGTTTTGTTTGAATGTTAATGTTTCTGTCATACACAACGCAGCGCGTATGCCCGGACGCGATGCTCTCCATTGGTTCATATGTGAAAGGAACGCAATATGGCAACCAAAGAAGAAATCTCGATGGTTGGATTCGAGATCGTCGCATACGCGGGTGACGCCCAGACTGATCTGCTTGCAGCGCTCGATGCTGCTCGCGAGGGTGATTTTGAGAAGGCCGAACAGCTGCACAAGGATGCGAGCGATGCACTCATCGGCGCCCACGACACGCAGACCAAGCTGCTTTCGCAGGAGGCCGGCGGCGGCGAGATGGAGATGACCTTCATCATGGCCCACGCTCAGGACACCCTCATGACCACCATGATCTTGGAGAAGCAGACCCGCTTTACCATCGATGCCTACAAGCGCATCGCTGAGCTCGAGGCCAAGCTCGCCTAACGAACCCTCACAACCAAGTCCCCTTCCAAAAGCCCTGCCGCACCCGCGACAGGGCTTTTTCTGTCCTCCTCCAAGTTGCGGTGAAATAAGGACTGAATAGGGGCCGGCGGGCGCAAAACAATCCCTATTCCGCCGCAACTCATCCGGAGATAGTCATTGGGGACGTTCTTAAACGACTGGGCATTGGGGACAGTCTTAGTGCGCTCCGTTCGTCTTGCCGTTCGGTTTTTCGATGGGTGGGTATACTTCCATCCGCAATACAGGCCGGAATGAGGAGGTATCCAAATGCCGGACAACGGATCAATTCAAAAAAGAGACGCGTATGAGATGGCTCATGGGCGTCCTGTCCAGATAACCGAGCATACGACGGTAACCGAGCTGCAGCCCAGCCTGTCCGATGTCGTGTGCGCAAACAAAAAGCTGCAGATTGGCTTTATCGTTGCGCTCGTGGTGCTGGCGCTGCTGTCGGGCTTTGTAGCTCGTCCGCATTTTGCCGATACCAAGACTTGGGACTCCACCATCGAGGTCATCGATCAAAAGAAAGGTAACGTACTGGCGCTCACGACCTCGTGCGTGGCGCTATCTGCGGGCATTACCGCGCTGCCGGGTGATACGGGAACGCCGGTTGCCGAGCAGCTCGCGCAGCTTTCAGGCAACTTGGGCATCGTGCTTGCCGTGCTCTATCTCGAGAAATATCTGCTGACTATTTTGTGGTCGGTTGGCCTAGGCATCTTAATCCCGTTTGCGTTGGTGCTCTTTGCGGTGTCGCTTGGCATTCATGGGCGCTGGAGCACGAGCGCCGTCCTGCGCCGCGTGGCGACTCGCGTGCTGGTGGTTGCCGTGATCGGCATGGCGTTGGTGCCTGCAAGCGTTTGGGTGTCGCAGAAGGTCGATGAAACGTATCGCGTAAGTATTGAGCAAGCTGAGCAAAAGGCTGCGGACGCTGCGGACGCGGCCGACACCACGGACAAGTCAGCCGAGACCAGCTCAAAATCGAATAAGAAAAAATCCGAGGCCACAGAGTCCAAAAACGTGCTCGAGCAGTTGACTGATGGGGCCTCGAGCCTTGTTACGTCGGTGACCAGCGGTGCCAAGCAGATGACCGACGAGATCGTGCAGCAGGTGACCGACCTCATCGAAGGCGTCATCGTGATGATCGTGACTTCGTGCGTTATCCCGCTGCTGGTGCTCGTGGCGTTCCTGTGGCTGGGACACGTACTGCTAGGGATCGATATTTCCGGCCCGGCGAACTATTTGACGGGCCGCTTTCTGAGTGCTCCGTCCAAGCACGCCAAATAGGGTGGGCAGTCCGAGTAGCTAAAACAGCTGTATATACCGGGGAATACCGCCGAAGGGCGGCCGAGACACGTTCTTGGCCGCCCTTTTGTTTGTTGAACACGTGGTCGCTACGTCCGCGCCCGGCTCAAACGGCCAGCAATCATCCGTGAATGGTGTTTGTTCAAAAAAGAACAAAGATAAACAAATAGTTGTTGCAGTTACTGTTCGAATGTGTTCAAATAAACATGAACAGTGAAGAACCGCACATTCAGATGCCCGGACCTGAACGCGATTCAACACTTCCAAACAGAAACTACGCACCTGCGTATCTCTCAAGGAGGATGTCATGAGGGTTGTAATCGCTTCCGATGCCGACGGTATGTCGATGAAGGAGTCTATCAAGGAGATGCTCATCGCCGACGGTCACGAGGTCGTCGACTATTCCGAGACCCCTGCCGCGGACTTTGTCGATTCCGCGACCGCCGTTGCCAAGGACCTGCTGGAGCACAAGGATTCCCAGGGCTTCGCATTCGATAAGTACGGCGTCGGCTCCTATATGGCCGCCGTCAAGATCAAGGGCATGGTCGTCGCCAACATTTCCGACGAGCGTTCCGCTTACATGACCCGCGAGCACAACGGCTCGCGCATGGTCACCATGGGCCCGGGCGTTGTGGGCACCGAGGTCGCCAAGAAGATCGCCCGCGAGTTCCTGCGTGCACAGTACGCCGGCGGCCGTCACCAGATCCGTGTCGACATGCTCAACAAGATGGCCTAACGAGAGCCACCGAGAACTCGAACTTCTACCTCAACTTGTGAATTCAGACGAAAGGACGTTCTGATGAAGAAGACCATCGCAATCGGTTGCGACCATATCGTTACGGACGAGAAGATCTATCTGGCCGACCGCCTGGAGCAGGCTGGTTACAAGGTGCTCGACTGCGGCACCTACAGCCACACCCGTACGCACTATCCCATCTACGGTAAGGCCGTGGGCGAGGCTGTTGCCAGCGGCAAGGCCGACTTTGGCGTGGCCCTGTGCGGCACCGGCATCGGCATCACCAACGCCGTCAACAAGGTTCCCGGCGCCCGCTGCGCCCTGGTCCGCGACATGACCTCTGCCCTGTATGCCCGTCGCGAGCTCAACGCCAACATCGTGGGCTTTGGCGGCAAGATTACCGGCGAGTTCCTGATGGCCGATATCATGCTTGCCTTCCTGGAGGAGCCCTACGAGAAGACCCCCGAGCACGATGCCCTGATCGCCAAGATCGATGCCTGCAATAAGGCCGACGCCGAGGCTCAGGCTGACCCGCACTTCTTTGACGAGTTCCTCGAGAAGTGGGACCGCGGCGAGTACCACGACTAATTAGGTTCCGGCGTTCTGCCGAACGCCGGACCGGCCGACGCTGCGAAGCCATCTGGCGGGCAATCTGCCGTTCAGCTTCGGCGGCATGACCAGAAGGTCAATGCCGCCTCGCTTCACGGCACCTTGCCTCGCCAGCTGACTTCTCGCTGACGTTGAGGGTGCCTGTGGGGTTACCGCTGTTGTTGCGAAGCTTTCTGGTTCAGTAAGCTGCTCCGATAACACGTTTGCTTGCTGAGCTTGTGTGCTTCGTTTTGGTGGTGCCCGGCATTCTGCAGCTTTTCAATTGACGGCTCGCGTTTCTGTGAGGGGGCGCGGGCCGGTTTTCTATCAGCCCTATTGACTTGGCGGGCTGTCGTAAGAAAGGGAAGGCTCCTATGGAGTTTGTTCTTGATAACGGTTCTATCCGCGTAGCACTGAGCACGGCGGGCGGGTCGTTCACTTCTATTGCGGCCAACGGCCGTGAGTACCTGTGGCAGGGTGATCCGGCGGTCTGGTCGGGCCAGGCACCTATTTGCTTCCCGATCTGCGGCGGCCTTCGTGACGGTCACGCAATGACCATGGGCGGCCGCGAGGTAAAGCTCGCCCGCCACGGCTTTGCGCGCAAGCAGGAGTGGAAGCTCGAGGAACAGAGCGACAATATGGTTGCGCTGAGCTTAAGCTCTGCCGACCATGCCGAGTTGCTCGAGCAGTACCCGTATCCGTTTAAGATCGTTGCTCGTTACACGATCGATTCGGAAAAGGTGGCCGTTTCGTACGAGGTGACCAATGAGGGCACCGAGGACATGCCGTTTTTTGTGGGCGGTCACCCCGGCTTTAAGTGCCCGCTCGACGAGGGCGAGTCCTATGACGACTACGAGCTCCGTTTTGAGCAGCGCGAGGCCGCTGAGCTCTGTACTGCCGTTCCCTCGACGGGCTTGATTGATGTTGAGCATCGCAGCAAGAACCCCATGATAGACCAGAACCTGCCGCTGGCCCACGAACTCTTCGACTTCGCGGAGACCATCTTTGACGTGCTCGAGAGCCGCGTGGTTACGCTGACCAAGAAAACCGAGGACAAGGGCGTGCGCCTGACGTTCCCCGATATGCCATACCTGATTGTGTGGAGCAAGCCCGAGGGCGACTTTGTGGCTGTGGAACCGTGGGGCGGCCTGTCCACCTGCTCCGACGAGGACGATATTCTGGAGCACAAGCGTGGCTGCCTGGTGGCCAAGCCGGGGGAGACCGTTGCCCGCGGCTTTGAGATCGAGATCCTTTAACGAGCTATCGTATGTTTGGGGCCGCGCGTGCCGTGCCCCGGAAACAGGAGTTCAATATGATTCTGACCGTTACCATGAACCCGTCGATCGATACGCGCTATCAGCTCGACAAGCTGATCATCGACGATGTTAACCGTGTGACGCCCGAAAAGACCGCTGGCGGCAAGGGCCTCAACGTGAGCCGTGTGTTGCTGCAGTTGGGCGACGATGTGCTCGCGACCGGTCTGCTCGGCGGCCACATGGGTGCCTATATGGCCGAGCTTATGGATGCCGACGGCGTCAAGAATGACTTTGTGCCCATCGCCGGTGAGACGCGCATTTGCCTGAATATTCTGCACGAGGGTAATCAGACCGAGCTGTTGGAGAGCGGCCCGCAGATCGCCCCGGCCGAGCTCGAGGCCTTTACGGCCAAGTTCGCCGAGCTTGCAGCGAAGGCGGACGTTGTGACGATTTCGGGCTCGCTGCCGCGCGGTGTCGATGCCGGCTACTATGCCGAGCTCGTCAAGATTGCCGAGGAGGCGGGCGCCAAGGTGCTGCTCGACACCTCGGGTGCATCGCTGGAGGCCGCGCTGGAGTCCGACGCTAAGCCTGAGCTCGTAAAGCCCAACCTGACCGAGATCAACGGCCTGCTGGGTACGTCCTTTACGACCGATGATGTCGATGCCCTGCGCGAGGCGCTTGCCGCCGATGACCGCTTTGCCGGTATTCCCTGGGTTGTCGTTTCGATGGGCGCTGCCGGTTCGGTGGGCTTCCATGAGGGTCGCGCGTTCCGCGCCAAGACGCCCGCGATTGCGGCTGTGAACGCGACGGGTTCCGGTGACTCGACCATCGCCGGCTTTGCGCATGCCATTGCGGCTGGTGCCGACGACGTCACGGTGCTCAAGACCGCCAATACCTGCGGCAAGCTCAACGCCATGGATCACAAGACCGGCCACCTGGTCATGGACCGCTGGGACGAGATCTACAACAGCGTTGAAGTAACGGAGCTTTAAGGTTACGGCGTTTTACCTGTCTCTTATACACATCTCCGAGCCCACGAGACTACGCTGCATCT
>CABSMN010000082.1 GCA_902478765.1 uncultured Collinsella sp. | reverse complement strand
CGGCAGCGTCAGATGTGTATAAGAGACAGGATCAGACGCTGGACGCTGAACTTCTCCATATACTCGGACATGTCGATACGCACGAGCGCGCGCTCGTCATCGAACAGGCACTCGGCCAGCGCCTTGGCGAGCTCGGTCTTGCCTACGCCGGTGGGGCCCAGGAAGAAGAAGCTGCCGATGGGCTTGTCTGGGTCGGAGAGACCCGCACGGCTGCGACGCACGGCCGCGGCTACAGCGGAGACGGCCTCGTCCTGACCGATAACGCGCTTATGCAGCTCGCCCTCCAAGCCCTTCAACTTGTCGAGCTCGCCCTGCATCATCTTGGACACGGGCACACCGGTCCAGGCGCTCACGACCTCAGCGATCTCATCGGAGGTCACCTGTTCGTTGAGGCCCTCGCCGTCCTGCTGCTTTTGCGCCTCGAGCGCAGCCTCGGAATCCTGAATCTGCTGCTGCAGACCCGGAATCACAGAATAGCGAAGCTCGGACGCACGGCCCAGATCGCCGTTGCGCGTCGCGCGCTCCTCTTCGCTCTTGGCCTCGTCAAGCTGGCCCTTAAGCTCCTGCACGTGGTCGATGGCGTTCTTTTGGTTGAGCCAGCCGGCCTTTTGCACGTTGAGCTTTTCCTGAACCTCGGCAATCTCCTGGCGCAGGGCTTCCAGACGCTCCTTGGAGGCGTCATCAGTCTCCTTCATGAGCGCCTGCTCCTCGATCTGCAGCTGGGTGAGCTGACGCGTGGTGGCGTCGATCTCGACCGGCATGCTGTCGAGCTCCATGCGCAGGCGGCTTGCGGCCTCATCGACCAGGTCGATGGCCTTGTCGGGCAGGAAGCGGTCAGCGATGTAGCGATCGGAGAGGTCGGCGGCGGCCACGAGCGCGCTATCGGTGATATGCACGCCGTGGAAGATCTCGTACTTCTCCTTGAGGCCACGCAGAATCGAGATGGTGTCCTCGACGGTAGGCTCGCTCACCATTACGGTCTGGAAACGACGGGCGAGCGCCGCATCCTTCTCGATGTACTTGCGGTACTCGTCGAGCGTGGTCGCGCCGATCGCGTGCAGGTCGCCACGAGCGAGCGCCGGTTTGAGGATGTTGCCGGCGTCCATGGAGCCCTCGGTGGCACCCGCGCCCACGATGGTATGGAGCTCATCGATGAACAGGATGACCTTGCCTTCGGACTTTTGCACTTCCTTGAGCACGGCCTTCAAGCGGTCCTCGAACTCGCCGCGGTACTTGGCGCCGGCGACCAGCGCGCTCATGTCGAGCTCGATAAGGTCGCGGTCGCGCAGGGTGCTTGGCACGTCGCCGGCCACGATACGCTGGGCGATGCCCTCGACGATGGCCGTCTTGCCGACGCCCGGCTCGCCGATGAGCACGGGGTTGTTCTTGGTGCGGCGGGACAGGACCTGGATGGTACGACGAATCTCGTCGGTACGGCCGATGACCGGGTCGAGCTTGCCGGCGCGGGCAAGGTCGCAGATATTGCGGCCGTACTGCTCCAGCGCCTCAAACTGGGTCTTGTCCTCGGCAGACGTCACGCGGTCGTCGCCGCGCAGCTCCTCGTAGACCTGCTCGATGCGCTCCTTGGTGACGCCGGCGTCACGCAGTACACGACCAGCCTCGCCCTTGTCCTCGGCAAGCGCCATCAGCAGATGCTCGGTCACCACAAAGCTGTCGCCCATCTTGGTGGCCTTCTTCTCGGCCTTCTCGATGACGCGGACGAGCTCATTGGACAGGCCCATCTGCTGACCCTCGCCCGAAACCTTGGGCGCGCGGTCGATGGCATCTTGTGTGGAGCGTGCAAGCTGGGCCGGATCGGCGCCGATGCGCTCGATGATCACGGAGATATTGCGCTCGCCGGCACCAAGCAGGGCGGACAGCAGGTGAATCGGCTCCACCGCGCCGGCCTGCGCGTCGGCAGCCGTGCTCATGGCGGTCTGCAGCGCCTCGCGCGACGTCATTGCTAGCTTATCGATTCTCATGGAATCACCTCTCTTGGGGCGGCCGCCCTACGGGGCGGCTTCACGTTGTTCGAGAAGTATTGTTGCCAGCTTTGCGCGATCTTATACACAAATCTAAGTCTCTATATATAAGATTTTCTGAGTGATTGATGGATAGGGTACTGAGATGTCAGCCCGCCGCTGCCCAGGCGCACTACCGTCTCGATCTGTAACATCTAGCAGCCATTTTTGATCCTAGATGTTACGGATCAAGATGAAATGACCAGCGGCAACCGTTTGTCTCAATCTGTAACATCTACTCGGCAAATTAGGGTCTAACTGTTACAAATCGAGACGAACGAAGACACCTGAGTCGAAAATCTAAATCTGTAACACCAGGCCCACTTTTAGCGGCCAAGATGTTACAGATCGAGACAAACCGAGAACTACTACAAAGGGGACGGGTACCTTTGTGGTAGTCGCGGTCTCTACTCCTTCGCCGAACCCGTACTTCCCGATTCGACGGTCCAGGGCATCTCATCCTCGAACAGCCATGTACGGGCAGACCCACTATCGCGTGCAGTCTGCGGGCCAGGCAAGCAGGTCTGTTTATAGGCATCTTGGATACACTGACCCATAAAATCGTTGAGCTCGGTCTGGTCGCCCTCCATGACATAGGCGACATCGCCGTCCATGATGTAGATGCCCGGACCCTCATTGCCCTCGTAGCCCGGATCGTACGAGACATCACATAACTTTGCGCCGTTTGCAGTGTCCAGCTCGATGGACGAGTGGCATCCGCCAACCATGTCGTTCGCTTTTGCCCGATAGGACGCATATCCGTACCAACGCTTAAATGTTTTGCCCTTGAGTAGCTCGGACGCCCTATCGATCAGGCTTGTATCCGTGGTATAGCGCATGGCCCCAAGCTGAATACGCGGATAATTGCTAATACCCAGCACAGCCGGCTGCTCATCAAAATCAACGGTAATGGTCTCGGGCTTGTCGTCGCCGGTCAGAAGTTCGACAGATTGAGTCACAGGCTTGACCACCGGCTCCGTCACCGCAGCAGGTAGAAATGCCATACCGACAGCGCCCGCGCCAACCACAGCGATCGCAAGCGCCAAGACAATCAATCCAATACGGGCAGAACGGCTCACGGCAAAACACCCCACAATGCAAACCTTCGCCACCTGCACTAATGATACCGCCAGCTAACACTATTACCAAAAGAAGCCGCGCGCTCCTCACCACCACAAAGGGGACAGGCACCTTTGTGGTGGTTTTCGACGCTAACGGTCGACCATCTCGCGCAATGAGATTAAACTTGAATTGCTCTCTGAACATATCCATTTCTGCCTATCCTCAACAGATCTTTGTCTCGAGGAGCGCATATGAAGCCGCCTCATTCCACCGGTCGCAACGTCATCGCCATTCTCGCCATACCCATCGTGATGCTCTTCCTTATCGTCATCACGCCCTTTTCCCTTGGTATCACCTCGCCCTTCGATTTATGCGGAATGGTCGACGCCGGCTCGCGTGCCACCTCGCTCTCCTTTATCTGTCGCGGCGTGTTTTACGAAGATGGAATTCCCACCGGAAGTTGGCAGTCAAAGTTGCCACTGCTCGGTCAGATCGACGGATGCTCCCCCTATTTCTGCCTTGGACCTCAGACGCTAAACTATCTAATCGACGACCAGCCACTCGACTTCATCACCCTCGCCTACGACTACGCACCAAACACCGATGAGCGCCACATGAACCAAGTCCTCGACAAGATGCTTGGACAGTGCGGGCTCACCGAGGAGGCCGGTCGAACCATCTATAGCAACCAGAAATTAAAGCGAACAGAACTCCGCCGTGTCGGAAAAATCAAAGGGCGAAACGGGGCCGCCTACTGGGATGCCTGGGCAACACGCGACAAGGGCGAATTCGGACACAGCACCTATATGGTCACTGTCTACACCAAAGACGGAATTAAGGACAATGTTGACGATTTCGCGTCATCCAAACTCGGCATCACCAAAACAACCAAACCCGCCAGCCCAGATGAAATTCTGTAGAGCCGCCCATTAACATGCCGCTCAACGATCACAACAGCATCGAGCTCGTCCCCACCACCACAAAGGTGCCTGCCCCCTTTGTGGTGGTTTTCAACAAAAAGAAGCCGCCCCGATAACAGAGGCGGCATCAAGCAAGTCTATTTATTAGCGTCCCTCAAGACCCAACGAGAACGTCGCAGTAGCCCCAGCCACACCTTTCCCTCGGGCGACCCTCGCGAAGCGCGTGAGCACGAGGGAAAGGTGTGTCCGGGGCGTACAGCAGAGTTACTCGGCAGCGGCCTTGAACTTGTTGTAGTTGATCAGGCAGCCGGCCTTGACGATGGCACGCTCCTCTGCCGTCATATCGGCAATGTAGAGCTCAATCTGCTCGACCGCACCATCGGCGCGCACCACGTAGGCGGCGATGTCCTTCAGGTCGCCATCGAGCGCGGCACGGATACCCGGCACAAAGACGTAATCGCCCACCTCAAAGTTGGGCTCGGCCTCCATCTGGAAGGGCACCATGCCCCAGTTCATCACGTTGGAGCGATAGCGCTTGGTGGCGTACTCGTGGACGATGTTGGCCAGGCCGCCAATTACGCGCTGGCAGCTCGCGGCCTGCTCGCGGGCGCTGCCGTCGCCAGGCTTCTTGGCGTAAATCATGGAACCGAACTCGGTCGCCTTGGCATCGGCCGCGACACCCGCGCCGGCCAGCGCCTCAAACACACCGGCAAGCTCGGCATCGAACGCCGCCAGGTCGCCCGCGGACTCGCCGGCAACGCGACGCTTCTCCACAGCGTCGACCTCCTTGGAGCGACCCACGTAGGCCGGGTCGCGGCGGCTCAGCGTAAACTCAGCCAGGCCCAGCGGGTTGGAGCGGAAGGAGCTCGTCTCGCCCGAGGGAATGAGCTCGTCGGTCGTGGTGACCGGGTCCATGATCTTGGAGCAAACCTTGAGCAGGATGTCGTCGCCGAGTGGCTCCATCGCGGGCCACGGCTTGATGTTGGGGCCTTCGACCAGCTCGTCGGCAGGCTCCGCCTTGCCAAAGCCCCAGTACACGCGCTTCTTGTACGGCGCGTCGTCAAAGGTGTACTCGCAGGCCTCGTCCCAAGTGTCCTCGGGCAGGTCGGTCGCCGGCGTCAGGACGCCGCCGTTGGCAGCCGTTGCCGCAATGGAGCGGGCGTCCATCAGGGCCACGGCGCTCAGCTGGCCATTACCCGGCTTGGAACCCTCGCGGTTGGGGAAGTTGCGCGTGGTGTGACGGATCGAAAGGCCGTTGTTGGCGGGCGTGTCGCCGGCGCCGAAGCACGGGCCGCAGAATGCCGTGCGCACGATTGCGCCGGCCTCCATGAGGTCGTAGATGTAGCCGCGGCGTGTAAGTTCGAGCGCCACGGGCTGGCTCGTGGGATAGACCGACAGCGAGAACTCGCCGCAGCCGGTATTGGCGCCCTTGAGCACGCGGGCAGCCTGGACCACGGAGTCATAGTTGCCGCCCGAGCAGCCGGCGATAACGCCCTGCTGCACGTGCAGCTTGCCGTCGACGATCTTGTCGAGCAGGCTAAAGTGCGTCTTGCCCTCGCCGATCTTGGCGGCCTCGAGCTCCACCTCGTGCAGGATGTCCTCGAGGTTCTCGTTGAGCTCGTCGATCTCAAAGCCGTTGGAAGGATGGAACGGCAGTGCGATCATGGGCTTGATGCTCGACAGGTCGACCTCGACGCAACCGTCGTAGTAGGCGACATCGGCGGGCTTGAGCTCGCGATAGTCGTCGCCGCGGCCGTGCATGGTCAAAAACGCGTGCGTGTCCTCGTCGGTGGCCCAGATGCTCGACAGGCAGGTGGTCTCGGTGGTCATGACGTCGACGCCGTTGCGGTAGTCGGTCGTCATGCTCGCGATGCCCGGGCCCACA
>CABSMN010000081.1 GCA_902478765.1 uncultured Collinsella sp. | reverse complement strand
CAGGGACGCGAGGCCGAGCTTACCGGCACCGGCACCATGGCCGCCATCACCGATGATCAGGTCGCATCTGCCGCCGCCCCGACGGGCACGCGCTTTGCCACCTCGTCTTCCTACGGCAGCGGCAGCCATTCCGTCGGCTCGCGTATGCGCCGTCGCCTGCTCGACACGCCTGAATCCGGTGTGCTCGGCCGCGTTGCGCTCGCCAACCGTCTAACCCGTGCGGTGCTCGCCTTTACGGCGCTGTTCGCCATCCTTATCGGCAACCTCACCTATGTCCAGGTCATCAAGGCCAAGGACTATCAGGACATGCCGACCAACAACCACACCATCGCCCGCTCCAAGTACATCCAGCGCGGTTCCATCATCACGTCCGACGGCGTGACGCTGGCCGAGTCGCTGCAGCAGGAGGACGGCACCTACGTACGCTCCTACCCCAACGGCAACCTGGCAGCGCACGTGGTTGGCTACGTGAGCCAGCAGTATGGCACCACCGCCATCGAGAGCGTCATGAACGATACGCTCACCGGTTCTAAGGACTACTCCAGCTGGAACAACGCCATCGCGTCGCTCGCGGGCCAGACCCAGCCGGGCAACACCGCCAAGCTCACCATCGACTCGCGCATCCAGACGGCGGCCGAGCAGGCGCTCAAGGGCTTTAAGGGCGCTGTAGTGGTCATCGACCCGCGTACCGGCGCGGTGCTCGCATGTGCCAGCTCGCCCACCTACGACAATACCAACATCGATGCCCTGCTGCAGACGGGCGGCGGCGAGGACGGCTCCATGTACAATCGCGCCATGGACGCGCTGTACACGCCGGGCTCAACGTTTAAGGTCGTTACGCTTTCCGCGGCACTCGAGACCGGTACCGCCAGCCTTACCAGCACCTACCAGGCGCCCGGCTCCATGGACATCGGCAACGCACCGGTCACCAACTATGCCAACGAGAGCTACGGCACCATCAGCCTGCAGCAGGCCTTTGCCGTGTCCTCCAACGTCGTCTTTGGCCAGGTGGCAAACGAAGTTGGCGCAAACACGCTCGTGCAGTTTGCCAACGCCTTTGGCTACGGCCAAAAGCTCGGCCAGGACCTGACCTCCGCGGCCTCCATCATGGCCGACCCGTCGCTCATGACCGAATGGGAGACTGCCTGGGCCGGCGCCGGCCAGCCTGTCGGCATGGACCATACGCCCGGCCCGCAGACCACCGTCATGCAAAACGCCGTGATTGCCGCCGCCATCGCTAACAGCGGCGTGGTCATGGACCCGTACTTTGTAGCCCAGGTACTCGCCCCGGACGGAACCGTGGTCAAGACCACGCAGTCCCGCTCGCTTGGTCAGGCCGTCAGCTCCGCCACGGCCGACCAGGTCAAGCAGGCCATGCTTGCCGTCGTCCAGTCCGGCACCGGCACCGATGCCCAGATCCCCGGCGTCAAGGTCGCCGGCAAGACCGGCTCGGCCGAGACTGGCGGCACCAACGTCAACTCGATGTTCGTTGGCTTTGCACCTTACGATTCACCCACAGTCGCCATCTCGGTGGCCTTAGAGGATTACGACAAGCATGACGTCAAGGCCGCCAAGATTGCCGGTATCGTCCTGACCGCGGCGCTTGCCGCACAGGGAGCGTGATGCCCATGATCGAATCGGACACCCGAGGCGCGCCGCGGCCGAAGAGTTAGCGGCAACGCGCCACACGGCCCCAGCGGCCACATCGTAGGTACTACACACATCGTTGAGCGAATAGTTATGTTAGGAGCAGGAATGGAACAGAGGGTCCTCGGGGGAAGATACCTCCTCAAGGATAAGGTGGGAACAGGCGGCATGGCGACCGTCTACCGCGCACAGGACCAGGTCCTCGACCGCACGGTAGCCGTCAAGATCATGCTGCCGCAGTATGCTGGCGACGCAACCTTCGCCGCACGCTTTAAGCAGGAGGCCCAGGCAGCAGCCGGTCTCTCCTCCCCTTATATCGTGGGCGTCTACGATTGGGGCAAGGACGGCGACACCTATTACATCGTCATGGAGTACCTGCGCGGTACCGACCTTAAGAGCGGCATCAAGAGCCACGGCGCCCTCGACCCCAAGAAGGTCGCCCAGATCGGCTCGCAGATCAGCTCCGCGCTTTCGGTCGCCCACAAGCACGAGATCATCCACCGCGACATTAAGCCGCAGAACATCATGGTGCTGCCCGACGGCAACATCAAGGTGATGGACTTTGGCATCGCGCGCGCCAAGAACAGCCACCTCACGCAAGACAACAACGTGCTGGGAACCGCCCACTACGTCAGCCCCGAGCAGACCCGTGGTCAGGACCTCGGCCCCACCTCGGATATCTACTCGCTGGGCGTCGTGATGTATGAATGCGCCACCGGCCGCGTGCCCTTTGACGGTGACGACGCTATCTCGGTCGCACTCAAGCAGGTCAACGAGCTGCCTATTCCGCCGAGCCAGATCAACTCCGGTGTCGACGCCGACCTTGAGCGCATCATCCTCAAGTGCATGGAGAAGGACCCGGCAAACCGCTTCCAGACCGCCGACGAGCTGCGTCAGGTGCTCAACAGCTACCTGTCGGGCCGTGCCGTCAACGTCTCGGAGCCCACGCGCATCATCGGTGCCCCCGGCGAGCTGGGCGCCACCAAGACTCGCGAGCTTTCCGATCAGACGCGCGCCATGGTGCGTCCCGTCTCGGGCGTGAGCGGGCAGAATACCACCCGTAGCTCGGTTTCGGGCTCCACCGGCTCCTACGAGGTCGAAGAGCCCAAATCCAACAAAAACAAGATCATCGCCGCCGTGGTGGCAGCGGTTGCCGTCATCGGCATCGTGGTGGCCTTTGCCACAGGACTCTTTGGCGGCGAGCAGGTCACCGTGCCCGATGTGCTGGGCAAGGACCAGCAGACTGCCGTCGAGCTGATCAAGGAAGCCGGCCTCGAGGTCGGCACCATCGACCAAAGCTACAACGACGATGTCGACGAGGGCAAGGTCGCCGAGCAGACGCCCAACGGCAACACCAAGAAGGCCAAGGGCACCAAGGTGAACCTGGTAATCTCCAAGGGCCCCAAGCCCTCCGAGAAGGTTGAGGTTCCCCAGCTTCTCGGCCTGACCAAGGACCAGGCAGAAGCCGCGCTGGCAAGCGTTGGCCTGAAGGGCAACGCCTCCGAGGAGGCCAACGAGGCCGATGAGGGCCAGGTCTTTGAGCAGAGCACCGAAGCCGGTAAGGAAGTCGCGAAGGGCACGACCATCTCGTACAAGGTCTCGAGCGGCCCGGATACCACGTCCGTCCCCGATCTGACCGACATGACCGAGGCCCAGGCGCGCAACGCCCTCGATATGGCAGGCTTTGGCGTCGACGTTAGCTACCAGGAGAACGACTCGGTTACCGAGGGCACCGTGATCAGCTGGAACCCCAGCGGCAAGCAGAAGCCCGGCGCCACGATTACCGTCGTCATTGCCAAGAAGTCCGGCAAGGCCACTGTCCCGGGCAACCTGTACGGCAAGAGCATTTCCACCGCCGTTACCGCGCTCAACAACGCCGGTTTCTATAACATCGGCTTCTGTGACCAGAACGGCAATCCCGTAAGCGGTAACGAGGATGCCACCGTTACGGGCGTCTCCCCCACCGGCAAGCAGTCCACCGACAGCACGATCACGCTGACGGTTTCGATTTCTGGCTCTGGTACTGATTCAGGCAACGATTCCGGCACGACCAACTAGTCATCAAGACGTTGCCCACAGCGGCTGATGCCGCAAACACATTCGCTCAATGGTGCCCGTTTGCTCCCCCGGCAAACGGGCACTTTCTTTATCTGAAGCGGCGAAAACTACGGCATCTCTTTAAACCAGAAGAGCCCGGCACCGTGGTGGTACCGGGCTCGATATTCCTCTGGTGCCCCCGGGCGGATTCGAAAACTCCCCCCGCGGGGAAATTGGTGACGCGGGTGTCGACGGTCCGAATCCTGCCCTTAGACCAGAAGAGCCCGGCACCGTAGCGGTACCGGGCTCGATATTCCTCTGGTGCCCCCGGGCGGATTCGAACCGTCGACACCCGCTTTAGGAGATATGATTTAATGCTACCCCCTACCATTCATCAAGCATCATTGAACATCATATAACCGCAGATAAACATAGCAGTTTGTGTCTTCTGCATCCGGTAGCTGCGCCTACGCTTTTACAAACATATTACTAACAGCTTTAGCTAAACTGCACTCATTGAATTGTTGAAAACTATTCAAAGAAACGGAGTGCAAAGATGTCAGAACAGCCACTCATTAGCGGAAGAGGCACGTGTTGGAAAGACAAGAGATCACCTAACACCTATCGCTATTATTTTTCCCTTGGGGTCAAGGACCCTAAGACAGGGCGTTACAAACGATCCCCAACTTATACGGTTCGTTGCAAGACTAAAACAGAAGCTAAGGCTGCAATGCAGGCCAAGCTGGCTGAAATCAACTCCTCTGGCACGATCACTAAAACTAAAAAGCCCACTTTGCTTGCGTCCTACTGCTGGGCCTTTCATGAAAATAGGGACACCGAGCTTGCGCCAACGAGCTATGAAAGAGAAGCGTACGATTGCAGGCATATCGAAGACCTATTCGGTGCGTTTCAGACAATTGAGGGGCTAACTCCCGATCTAATCGAAGAAACATATGCCGAAGCTCGTCGTACGGGAAAATACAAACCATCAGAGCTTGTACGAATCAATGCGAAACTGCGTCAGATTCTGTCGAATGCAGTCGCAAAGAGAATAATTGACCGAAACCCCTGCGCTACCGTTCATGTTCGCAGACCACGCAACAAAAGAGAATCACTTACAATCGACCAAGTAGCTACCCTATGCACACATCTTCAACACATTGAGCTCACCGCCGAAGCTGTTGGTACGCTAGTACTAGTGTATACGGGTATGCGAAAAGGCGAGATGCTGGGCCTCGAATGGCGCGATTGGGACCCTGCCAATAAAACCTTGAAAATTGACAGGCAGTACACCAACGATCATGAACTGAGGGCACCCAAGTCACAAGAAAGCCAACGCAAAATCCCCGTTGGAGAAACCTTGGCCGAACGTCTTCAATCATGGTCAGCCATACAAAAAGAGCTCCTGGCCTCTCTGGGGCTGTCCCAGACTGGCAGCACTCCCATCATTAGCGATATTGCTGTCGAGCAAGGGGTCCCTACTGTCTGTCACATGAAAAACTACATCTTCAACCATTGGTTTCGCGATTTCGCAGTTAGCTGCAATCTTGGAATCTATGAGCCGAACAATTCGACTGGCGGAAAACTATATAAGGGCATCTGCCCGCATCAGCTCAGGCATTGTGTAAGCACTTTTATGCTGGCGAACGGATCGGACGTTAGAAGCGTGCAAGGTATTCTTGGCCACGCGGACCCCAATATCACGCTCAAAACGTATACAAGCCTCGTTCAACAATCAGAAATAAAAGCAGTTAAAGGCTACGAAGACTTCATCAACGCCTATATACAGAGAAGCGAGAAATAGCATGTTTTTCATTCATCGTTTTTTTCATAATATTACGGTACTATAATACAGTTTCCGCAGGTAGATGCTTTATTTGATTGACATCTAATGAGTTTTAATACATGCTAAAGCTGTCAGATGACTACGCATGTAGTCATAGAAACCGGCCCCCCAAGTGCTTATGAACCTGGTACGTCTTACAAGCACAGGGAGGGCCCTCATTGAAAGGATAGCTCATCATGGCTACTCCAAAGATTAGCACCCAGGCGTCCACACCGACTTTCCCTACTGCCTTGATTATCAACTTCATCCGAACACTCCCACATTCATCCGAACATGTGCGGATGAATGTGGGAACCCGGTACCCTGAGGGCCGGACCGGCCGGCCCCGGGAGATCGGAGGACGGCATGTCCGGAAAGAGGAAGAAGGGTTCCGAGAAGGCGGCCCCGAGGGCCTACGGAAGGCTCACCAGGCACGAGCGGGACACGGTCCAGAGGATGCTGGAGCGCGGGGCCTCGTGCAGGGAGATCGCGAGGGGGCTG
>CABSMN010000080.1 GCA_902478765.1 uncultured Collinsella sp. | reverse complement strand
TTTTTTTTCAAGCAGAAGACGGCATACGAGATAGGCTCCGGTCTCGTGGGCTCGGAGGTTTTGCGACGCTTAGGGGTCTGGCCGGACGGTGCCGGTACAAGGTCTCGTGCCGCGCGCCGCAGTTCGATAAGGGCGTTATCGAACATGACGGTTTTAGAGTCGCGAAGCAGCTTGGGGTCGAGCCCGTGGAACACGGCGTAATCTTGCAGCCACACGCGCGCAAACCGGTCGATGCTGGGCTCGAAGGCGCGATAGACATCCCAAAAAGCCTTGATCTTGTTAAAACCATCGAGTGGATTATCTACGCCAATGCCGCAGATCAGCTCATAGAGATACAGAAAGGCAAAGGACGTAGACGTTTCCTCGACGGTTCCGCGGCGCACTTGGGCACGCCAGGTAAAGTAGCCGCGCAGTTGCCGGTCGCTCATGGCGTTGTAGGTGGGAAAGTACGACTTAAAGGTGCCGTTGTAGGGACAGTCGTCCTCAAAGTCGGCCATCAGCAGGCCCTGGCGGTAAAAAAGCTCGGCTTCCGAAAGCCAGCGGCCCGCACCGCCCTTGGGGTCATCCTGCCAGCGCGATATCTCGCGCATTTTACGGTACTGGTCGGGGAGGAAATTCTGCATCTGTCGGCCGGTTTTGAGAATCGGCTCGTCTGCGTAGGTTTCGTTTGAGAAGCGGGCGGACTGATGGGTCCGGGCCTCGGCCATAATGCGCTCGATGAGCATCTTGATGTCCTGGTCGGCCACCGCTCCTCCTCTCGAACGCAGCTACGGTGACCTCATATCATAGCACAGCATCAAACAGATGTTCGAGATACCGCTGCGTTGATAGATTTAGAACAGGAGGGCGTATATGACGGCGATGACGACGGAGGGAAGCATATTGGCCGTGCGGAAGGTCTGAGGACGGATGAGGTTGACGCCGACGCAGAAGATGAGCATGGAGCCTACGAGCGAAAGGCTGTTGAGGGCTGCTGTGGTCATGATGGGGGAGAGCGCGCCGGCAAACAACGTGATCGTCCCCTGGAACACGGCGACGGGCAGGGCGGAGAAGATGCAGCCGCGGCCAAGCGAGGCCGTCATGGTGCAGACGATGATGCAGTCCAGTGCGCCCTTGAGGGCAAGCGTTGACCAGTCGCCGAGCAGGCCGTCCTGGATCGATCCCACAATGGCCATGGCGCCGATGCACACGGTGAGTGAAGTCGAGACAAAAGCGTTGGTGAACTCGTTATCGCCCTCACTGCCAGTCTTGCGCTTGAGCCATTCGCCAAGGTTCTCGATGGCGGCCTCCAAGTTGATGGCCTCGCCGATGAGCGAACCGAGCGCAAATGAGACGATGAGCATGGTGGTACCGGTGGTCGCTAGCGCCTTTCCATCGATGATGAGCATCTTTTGCATGGTGCCGCCCAGGCCGATAAACAGGACGCACAGCCCCGATGCTTTCATGAGCGTGTCTTGGATGCGCGGTGTAATGAAGCGGCCGCCCGCTAATCCCAAAAGACCGCCCGCAACTAAAAGCGCAACGTTGATGATTGTTCCCAAGCCCGGCATGAGCCCTCCTGTATTGATGCCAACGTGGCAATCGTAGCAGAACGAAATGCGAGGCACATCGCGACTCATCTAATACGTTATATAAGTGGTATTAGGAATGATGCGCAGCATTTAAGCCTCAGGTGGTTGTCGGGACATAGGGATAGTAGTCAAAGCGCAGTGTCATAAGCCGCTGTGGGGATTCAATAGCCGCGGCGATGATATTGGCATCGCGGGCACGATCAAACCCTTCGAGTTCGATCTGATACGAGACGTCTTGCATAATGTCCAGACGGCGCCAGGCTAGAAGTGTGTCGCCATCGAATTCCAAGGTCTTGCCTCCGTCTGGGGCAACGGCGTATAGACGCAGTTTAGCGGTGGTTGCAGGGTCGACAACCGTGACCTTTTTAATTTCGTTTCGAGTATTCTTGGCGCCCAACAAGGTGAGCAGTGTTGGGGCCACGACCTCGCCCGATGGCAAAAAGACGACTTCGATGGATTCGGGAAATGCGATGATGGCCGACTTGCGGACGGGCTGATTGGCGGCGGCAACTTCGATGTTTGCAGCATCGATGACCTCTGTGTGGTCGAGGGCGGCAAGCACGCAACAGTTACCTTCATCGATCTCCTGAGGATCAGCAAGCCCCAGACTGTCCGCGAGCTCGGGATCGTTTGGACCGGTAGCGGGCTCATTCGGTGCTTCGAAAGAAGTTGGGACGCTGTTTGTCGGCGACGGCGTGTCGCCCGCACCTGCTTCTTTGTCCGTGCTCTCTTCTTGTATGGTTGCGTTGATGGGTTCGTCGTTTGAGGGGAGCGTCTTGGCGTCAAGCGCGGAGGGGAGAATTCCGATGGCTCCGGATCCGTTCCACTCCATTTCGAGAAGCGCCGGGTCGGCAAGAATGCGTTGCCTGCTTTGCGCGTGGGCATCGATTTCAATAGGGCCTGCCTCTGTCCCTCGTGTAAGGCTGAGCGATCCGGCCGGCTTCTCGAAATGAATGTCTGTGTCTTCGGTACTGGCGGCGTAGAACAGCAGGGATGCTTCTCCCGCCGCGATGGCATCGGTGTCGGCTTTGGTCAGCCGCAACGATGCCGTGAATGAGAGGGTGGGCTGCGTGTCGTCTGCATTCGCGGCGGCGCAGCCCAGACATATACCGCCTCCTTTCTCGAAAAACGCACCGTCGAAGGCGACCTTCGCTCCGTTCGCCGAGTCATCGACCGAAGCGATGTCGATGCGCAGCTCTAAATTGCATGGATCGCCATCTGCATCGAGCACAACCGAGCGCCATGTGCAGACAGCGCACCCCGCCTGGGAGCCGTTTGCCTTGTTCGAACGATTGATATCCACGACTATCGAGCCGTCCGTATTACGACGAAGGCATCCCGAGGTTGAGATTGCGGCCTGTGCGATCGAAAAACGCTTGCACGCAATGGCGCTCGACGGATTTGGTGCGGAGCTTAGGGCTGCTGGTAAGGAGTCTGCCATGACGGGAGTCGCCCAAGCGGCGACAGGCGTTCCGGTTGCGAGCGCGCCGCAGAGTGCGACGACGGGCAAAAGGTTCTTCGATGCCATGGGGTCTCCTTAGCTAATTTAGTGCGGCCTGTCCGTGTTTCGTTTCTGGCTGCGTTTGATGTGCAGACCGAGGCCGGCGGTTCCCGCGCCTGCTGCCGTGGCGCCTGTTGCCAAGAGCCATCGTCTGTCGTCTGTCTGTGCCAACGGTTCCTCGCGGTTGCCGCGGTCGAGCTCCGAGAGGTCGACCGTCACTTGCGTGGCGGCCTGCGCCTGTTCTTGCTGGGCAAAGGCCATGGCTGGCGCAAACGCTAGGATACTGACGGCGGCGGCCAGGGCGACGGCCTTATGCCGTGTGCGCACCGGGCTCGACCGTCCAGGTGATCGTTGCAACCTGATCGCCTTCGCCGGTTACGTGGAAGATGTCGCGCGTGACACGGGCGACGTTTCCGCTTGTCTTGAGCTTAATTTTGTCCGTGCCGCCGGCAATGCCCTGGTAGCCCATGTCGAAGGCTGCATTCTTGGAAAGATCGAGGCCCGTCCCCTGCATTGCGGCGCTGGCGTTCTGGAGTGCGCCGTCGGGGCCGACCTTAAAGTCGATGGAGTTCTGCGCGGTTCCGGCCTTGGCATCGGCGGCAATGGTCCAGGTGTTCATGGCGTCGATCTTCATGTTGGTGACATGGATGCCGTAGGCCGAATGATTGTCGATGGTGGTCGCGTCTTCTGAGGGGCCCTGAAGCGTGCCGTCGGCCTTGGCGACGAAGGGAATAACCGTCGGAACTTTGAACTCAACGTTGTCGATCTCGGTCCTGACCATTACTTTCGTTGTTCCAGCGCGCCCGGCTGCCATAGCTGGCGTCGGGGCGGCGCCCATTGCGAGCGCGAGCGCGAGCCCTGCGCCCACGACGAGCGCTCTGGCTCCGTTCATGTTCCTGGTGATGTCCATGGTCGTTCCTTTCTATTCGCCGCGGGCCGTCCCCGCGATGATTGGACGAATGCTGATGAATTGCGCGCGGTGCCGCGTCGGCTGAAAAAGCTAGTTCTCGGTTTGCTCAACCCGTACCTTGACACGTGTCGGATTGCCGTGGCTGTCGAGGGTCTTGGCATCGAGTGCCTGAATCTCGATGTATGCCTCGCCTTCTTTGATGTCGCCGGCGGGGCACGTCTCGATTGTCTTGCCGGTCTCGACCACACCGGATTCGTACATGGTCTCGTCGTTTTGGATGACGCGGAATCGCTGGGGAAATTTATTGTCTTGGACGTTTTGCACGTTGACGCGCAGCTTGCCGTCCTCCTGTAGCTGAGCGACCGGGGCGACCGAAATCGTCATCATGTTGTCGCGGACGATGGCATCGAGCTCATCTTGGATTTCTTGTCGCGATTTGCCCTCTGCCGTCGTGACTGAGGCGCCCGCTTCGGGCACGGGCTGCGACTGCCAGGCGTATAGCCCTACGGCGATGAGGGCGCAGACGATAGCCAGGCAGACAACGACGAGTTTCTTGCGACGCCCCAGTCCTGCGAGGCGGGGCGGCTTCTTCGCACTCATGCGGCGTCCTTGGTGGTGTAGACACGTGCGAACGTGGACGGGTCCGCTCCAAAGAGCATGTGAAGCATCAGGCGGCGCGAGTAGATGAGCTCGTCAAAGTCGTGAGGGAGCTCGATGTCGTGGATACGCGCGATGTGGTGGGCGAGCGCCGAGAACGACTCGGGGTCGCAGATAACATCGGTGGTGACGTGGTAGACCGCCGTATCGGGGAACGCCTCTTCGTCGAAAGGCAGGAGATAGGGATCGTCGTCGACCTCGATGGCGACGCCGTACTGGGGCCAGTAATATGCCATGGGAACCTCCCTGCTTCTGGGGCCAAAACTTCTATCGGTTTTGGCTGTCGACGCCGACCGTATCAGCCGCTACTTGACCAATTTCTGACCAAATGCTTGACGGATTGACATCTCCGCAGGTAAAAGGTGGAAAAAATTACTTCAACTTTTTTCGAGCGACAATCGAGCGGTCGGCGACGGCGGGGCGATATGTGTCAAAAGCATCGTCTGCCGAGGAAGCCTTGCCGTTCGCCGAATTGCACAAACGTAAAAATCGCCAATTATGGAGACGGTCTCGAACACGTCGACGAAACGATGCGGTAACATCTCCCTGCAAACACTGTAGTTAGCTAAAGGGGGAGTTCGCGTGTCTGCAACCATTAAACCCTTCACCGATGAGTTCGAAGAGTATGGCCGCGATGAATCTCGTGCATCGGGCGAAGCATCGAGCATCTCGTTTCCGACAACGGAAGACGAGGTCCGTGCCATTTTGGAAACGCTCCATGCCGAGCGTGTCCCGGTAACGGTTCAGGGCGCCCGAACCGGCCTTGCCGCCGGTGCCGTGCCCCACGGTGGGCATATCCTCAATACTTCCCGTATGAATCGCTACTTGGGCCTTCGCCGCGATGAACAAGGCCAATTTCTGCTGCGCGTGGAGCCGGGCGTTGTGCTCTCGGAGCTGCGTAAGCAGCTGAGCAAGAAGGTACTGCCGACCGCTGGTTGGGACCAGGCATCGCTTGAGGCCTACGAGGAGTTCCAAGAGTCCCCCGAGCAGTTCTTTCCCACCGATCCCACCGAGGCATCTGCCTGTCTGGGTGGCATGGCGGCATGCAACGCCTCCGGCGCCCGCAGCTACGCTTACGGCCCCATGCGCCCGCATGTCACGGGACTCCACGTCGCGCTGGCTGATGGCGATTTGCTTGAGCTTCAGCGCGGCGAGGCTTTTGCCCAGGGCCGCCACCTGTCGCTCGTGACGGCAGAGGGCCGTACGCTCGAGCTCGATCTTCCCGGCTATACCATGCCCGAGACAAAAAATGCCTCAGGCTATTTCGTTGCGGACGATATGGACGCCATCGACCTCTTTATCGGCGCGTGCGGCACGCTCGGCGTTATCACCGAGCTCGAGATCGCCCTGCAGGCGGCACCTTCGGTCGTATGGGGTGTGAGTTGCTTTTTCGATAGCGAAGACAAGGCCGTGTCCTTTACCGATTCCGTGCGTCCCGTGCTGTCCCATGCCGCCGCTATTGAGTCTGTCTCTTATACACATCTGACGCTGCCGACGAA
>CABSMN010000079.1 GCA_902478765.1 uncultured Collinsella sp. | reverse complement strand
TCGGAGATGTGTATAAGAGACAGCGTTCTATGACGTCCCATAGATTACCAGCAGCTTTTTCCTTCATCAAGATAATTTCAAACTGATTGCCACAACGCGGTTGAACGGTTGCGTTTGCGCCGTGAACGGTATGGAAGCGCCCGGTGAGATGATCCACCGGGCGTTTCCATTCGCAGTGTCCTAGATGTCAAAAACGTAGCGAGACCCAACGATTCGCTGACGACCGATGATAAACGGCCGCCGCTGCTCATCGAAAAAGAAGGCTTCCATATAAAACAAGGGTTCGCCAACGGGAACTGCCAACAGTCGAGCGACCTCGGGCGACGCGCACGCGATCTCGAGCGTGCACGGGTCGGTAAACGCGGGCGTGCGGCCCGTCCGGTTGCGCACGAACTCAAAAATGGATTGGTTAGATAGAGGTGCCGTTGATAGATAGGCGTTGTCCTCGTAAACGTATATGTTGTTCTCGAGCATGACAGGGACGCCATCGGCAGTACGCACGCGCTCAACGCAAATCAAGTCAGTTCCAACGGGAACACCAAAGAACTGTGCTTCGGTGGAATCCGCCGGCAGTATCTTTCTCGAAATGACGCACGCCCCCGGCTCCATTCCGTTAACGCGGCATGCGTCCGAAAAACTCTGGACGTCATCCTTCTGGCGAATCTTGCGCTTAAGCTTGGGGGCATTGACAAACGTGCCTTTCCCCTGCCGCTTCGTTAGATAGCCCTGTTGGACGAGCTCCTCAATAGCGCGTCGCACGGTAACGCGGCCAACTTTATAGCTCTCAGCCAATTCGAATTCGTTGGGTATCCGCGCGCCCGCCTTGTAGGCGCCGGAGTTGATTTCGTTTTTGATGATATCAATAACCTGTTGGTACAGCGGTATCGCTGCTTTACCGTCAGTTAGCCCTTCAGTCGGTGGCATATACCCTCTCCAAGCACAATTAAGTCTAAAACGGGCTTAAGGGCATTCAACAAGTCCTTAAGCCCGCATTAGCTTAAAGTATGCTAGGTGTCGCACCAAAATGTCGGCTATTTACTCATCAGACCCGAAAAACGCGCAACTACCGCGCTCCTAAGAAAGCGTGAGCAGCTCCGGCAGCTGGTCGATAATCTTGTCCGCGGCATCCTGGCTAAAGCCAAAGCGCTCCTCGCGCTTGGCAATGACTGTCAGGCCGGCTCGCTTGCCGGCAGTGATGCCGGGCACCGAATCCTCAACGCAGCAGCAGCGATTCGCGGGCAGCCCCAGCAGATCCAGCGCATGCAGGTAGATGTCGGGCTCGGGCTTGCTCTCCTTAAACTGCTCGCCGCTCACCACATACTCAAAGGCATCCGACAGCCCGCACGCGTTGAGCACTTCCTCGATGCTAACCATGGGCGACGAGCTGGCAAGCGCCACGCGAACGCCACGGCGCGGCAGCTCTCGAATCGTATCCACGGCGCCTGGGTTAATCAAAGCCTGATAGTCGCGCGGACGCTTATGCGCCCACTCGTCCCAACGGGCCAACGCTTCCTCGCCAGTAAAATGCCCCTTACCGGCGCGCTCAAACCAATCGACCAGCATATGCAGGAAGAACTGATGCGAGGTACCGACCTGCCCATTCAACTCCTCTTGAGTCAGGTTAAGCCCAAGCTCCTTGGCAAACGCGGCAGTCTCGCCCAGGTAGTAATACTCGGTATCGACAATGACGCCGTCCATGTCAAAGATAACGGCGTCGAACGGAAATGCGGACACGGCACCCTCCCTAACAAAAGGGCGCCCGCAAGCGGACGCCCGAGCCATGCACTATCGGCGATTCTAACCCAGCAGCTTATCCAGCGCCACCGCAATGCCGTCTTCGTTATTATTGGCGGTCACCATCTGGGCTACAGCCTTGACCTCATCGACGGCGTTGCCCATGGCAACACCGGTGCCGGCCCACTCAATCATGGACTTGTCGTTCTGGCCGTCGCCAAACGATACGACCTCGCTGGCATCAATGCCGAGCTTGGGCAGGGCACCCTCGAGCGCACGGGCCTTGTCGATACCAGGCGCCGTGTACTCAAAGTACCAGTCAGCCGTAAACATGCCCGAAAGCGTCTGCTTAAAGGGCGCATACATTTCCTCGTAATGCGCCTGCAGGTATGCCGGGTCGCCTGCCGTCAGCAGCTTGTCTACGGGATAAGTGTCCACGACCTCATGCAAGCTCTCGACCTCGCGGATCTTAAGGTCGCAGGCATCGCGCTCGTATTTGACAATGTTTTTCTGCGAGCCGTCAGGCAGCGTGATCATGCAGCGGTACGAATCCTCGACGTGCAGATCGCGACCAAGCGAAATCATAGGGATCACGTCAAAATTACGCAGGTGATCAATCAGACGGTGCAGCTCGTCAGCCGGCATGGCCTGGTCAAAAAGAACCTCATCGGTCTGAGCGTCCACCACATGCGCGCCATTGAAAGCGACTAGCAGACCGTCATGGTTTTGAAGGTCGAGCTCCTGCGCCAGAGCATGTAGTCCCCATGCGGGACGGCCCGAAGCCAAAATGAGCTTAATGCCCGACTCCTGCGCCGCGAGCAGCTTTTCGCGCGTGCGCGGGCTGATGACCTTTTGGTCGTTGGTGAGCGTACCGTCGATATCCATCGCGATGGCTTTGATTGCCATATATGCCTCCCTGTCATTGAACAACCTTGTCTGAGCCATCATACAGAACACCCATCGCGACTCCGTTTACAACGGGCAAAAAGTCAAATTGTCTCGAACATGAACGACGCGTAGTCGTGAAGCTTTATCGCTCAGGTCAAATACGTCTGCTAGCGACGCTCATCCGTCGGTGCGCCGTCGACGATCGCGATGCCCGCCGAGGCACCCAACGCGCTGGCGCCGGCCTCGATGAATGCGCAAGCCTCTTCGTAATTATGGATACCGCCCGCCGCCTTGATTGCCACGGCATCGCCGAGCACCTCGTGCATCAGCCGCACGTCCTCGAGCTTAGCACCGCCAAAGCTTCTGCCAGTCGATGTCTTAAGGAATCCCGGCTTGGCCTCCAGCGCGATCTCGCATACACGGCGCTTGGCGGCGTCGTCGCCGTCCAGCTTGCACATTTCGACGATCACCTTGTCAGTGATGCCATGCGCGCGACAAAAATCAGCAATGGTAGTCATCTCGCGCTCGATGGCATCAAAATCGCGGTTCTCGACCGACTCCTGATTCAAAACGTAGTCAATCTCGGTAAAGCCACACGCAGCGTATTCCTCAAACCTCGCAAGCTTCTCCTCAAGCGTCATAGTGCCCTGGGGAAAGTCGATAGCGCCGGCAAGGATGATGTCAGAGCCCTCGAGCATGGCGCGGCCCGTCTCGTACTCCTGCAGGTTCGCAAATACGCAGCGAAAGTTGTACTTTAACGCCTTCTCGACATACTGCTCAAACGTGTCCTCGGGGGCATCGATATAGTCGATGTATTTATTGATGGGTTTGGCAAGCGTCATGCTAGGCCTCCTTGTTCGGGGCTGACAACCGATTCGTGGTTTCACGCGAAAAACCACGTTCAATGTACGCCCGACATGCAAGGACAGCGTCCGCATTCCGACAAGTGGTATGAAATTAGCCGTAAACGTATATTTACGGACAGCGAATGGCACCGCACGCGGATGCCGACAGCAAGACATCCCCCCCTCAATACACCCTCATGCCCATTTAAATAGCAAGGGGCCCGTATCTGTTGGGATACGGGCCCCTTTCGGCATAAGCCAACTCAGCCGTAAAAACTACTTGCGGTGAGCGCGGTAGAACTCGATTGCACTATCTTATCCGAGCCGGGGCACGTTCGCACGGCGCGCGTATGACGGTTGCAAAACCACCCCATTTGAAACAAAGACAAAAAAGTACTTGCAAAAACGCGTTCCGACATATAAGTTGATAAAAGACCGCCGTTGCGGTTTTAAGTAGATCGAGCATATGAAGTTTGAGTTTTAGCGTGTAAGAGAAGGAAGATCGGCAAAGTACAACCCCAAACGCAATGACAACTTAATGAGGTAACTGCCACATGTGAGGCACCCAGGGCATTGCTGTCTCGATTTTGAGTACGATGCCTTCCGCCTTGCATGGGCCGTTCCATCCCGCCCCTGCAGCAACTGCCTCACGGGCTCATTGAAAACCGCATAGCACCCCAACGTCAGCACATCACCCACGGCAAGCACATCACTCACGACAACCAACACATCAACAAACAGCACGAACATCAACCGATTGGAGAAGCTATGACAAACCACCACGCTGAAGACGGCGATAAGAAAAGCATTCTGGATGCCCGCATTGAGCGAGCATATGCAAACGAATATGACGCCGCCTTTGCCGCCGCGACCATCAAGAACTACGCGTCGCTACCGCTCGCGACGATCTTGGCCGATCACCCTCAACTGCTGAAGCGCTGCACAAAGATCATGGGCGACCCCGACATTCGCAAGCTGACAGACCCCTATGCCCCAAAACGCGACAACGATTCGCACGTTCTTACCGTAGGCTGCCTAGCCCATATGCTTACGGCGCTCGACACGAAACTCAAGCTCGAATGGGAACCCGACGAGCGTCATGAACTCGAAAGCAAGCGGAACACCCTGCGCACCGCACTGTTCCTTCCGTTGGACGGCCTCAAGCGCTGCAACGTCGAGCTCAATACACAGGCGCGGCAAAAGCCCGGGACCACGGGGCAGAAAACTCCTAGACCCCATGTGGCCATCGTCGACCGCAACCGATATAACCGCATGACCGCGCACTTTTCTGCCGAGGGAGCAGCCATAAGGACGCTGATCGACCTGCTGTGCCTCCTGAGCATCAACGAGCTATTTGAGGGCTATCTCGCCCTTGTTCCCGCGACGGCACCCAAGTCGGTAGCAAAGATCATCGAGACCTGCAGACGCCAGTTTGAGCGCCATCGCAATGGCAGCGAGATGAACGCCAGCATCGCGCAGTACTACGCGGCTCATTACAAAAATGACGGATGTGCCCCTGTCGAGCATCAGCTGCGGCTCGCCTACACCACGCCCGCCGCAACGCTCCATCGCTTTGGAGCCCTTGGTGCTTGCGAGCCGCACGAACGGGCAGCATGCCCCACAACCGAGCTCGATCTCAGGCTCGGACGAACCCTGTAGCCCGCCAGCCCCTCCGCGGGCAACAATCCTATTCCACAACACAACCAACAGAAAGGAGTCCTCATGGACACCAATCATTCCCCCATCATCAGCCCCCTCACCATGCGTGAATCCGCCCGAGGTATCACGCTCACCAGCATTTACGATGAGATGCTCGCCCGTCGCGAGCTCTCCGTCATGGGAAACATCGAAACCCCGATGGCCCACGGCCTATGCCAGCAGATCCGCCTGCTCGATGCCACCGACCCCAGCCGCCCCATCACCATATTTGTCGCCAGCGCCGGCGGAAGCGTGCGATCGGGTCTTGCGATCTATGACGCCATGCGCCTCGCATCGTGCCCCATCCGCACCGTCTGCCTGGAATTCGCCACGTCCATGGGCGCCGTGATCTTTATGGGCGGCGACGATCGCCGTATGGCGCCCCATGCAGAGCTCATGATTCACGACCCGCTGATTCCCCAGGGGGCAGGCGGCTCGGCACTTGCGCTGCAGGAAACCAGCCGGCGTCTCATGCAGACCCGCAAGACCCTCACGCAAATCCTCTCGGACCGCAGCGGCCTCACGCCCAAGCGCATCCAGTCCCTCACTGCAAAAGACACCTACCTTTCGGCCGAGCGCGCCGTCGAGCTCGGCTTTGCCCACGAAATCCTCTCGACCACCAAGGAGGTCGCCCATGTCTAACCTCGCCAGCCGCCTCGCCGCATCTGAGTCCGCATCGTCCACCATCCTCGCCAAGGATCGAACGCTTTCCTGCGATACCCGCCAAACGGGACTCAACAACAACGCACTTGTGATCGGCCCCTCGGGAGCCGGCAAGACCCGAAACGTCCTCAAGCCCAACCTGCTGCAAATGAACGCAAGCTACATCGTGCTCGACACCAAAGGCACGCTCTGTCGCGAAGTGGGACCCGTGCTGGCAGCCCACGGTTACCGCGTGCAATGTCTCAACTTCGCCGACCTCAACACCGTCCCGGCCCTTGCGCCCGGCATCGAGCGCTGCGGCTACAACCCCCTGAGGCACATTCGCCGCAAGGCGGACGGCAGGCCCAACCAGCAGGACCTGTCTCTTATACACATCTGACGCTGCCGACGA